>JAAFHQ010000340.1 GCA_013298445.1 Chitinophagales bacterium
GATGCGCTGGTGCGTCGGGTGCTGCGTTTGGTGAACATCAATGAGTTCAAACGGCATCAAACGGCACCGGTGTTGCGGGTGTCTTCCAAGGCCTTTGGCATGGGTCGGCGGATGCCAATTGTAGGGAAGTATTTGTCGTAGTAGGGACGCACGGCCGTGGGTCATAAAACGGATAAATGAATGTGGTAGAGCACCATTAAGCGAATGTAGCTGCGGGTGTTTCTACCACATTCAACTAAAAATTGATTCCGCGATTATCAAGCAGGTTTCAACCCCAAATTATCAATCAGCCTCACCTCCCCCACCCAGCTCGCCACACAAGCCACAATCCACTCATGCTCCGCTGGGTCAACAACCGGCTGTAAAGTCCGTCCATCCACAATTTGGAAATACTCTGGCCGAAATTCAGGTAAACTCAGTCGTTGCATTGCTTCTGCTTCAATTTCGGCAATGGGTAGAATGCCCAACTGCGTTTTGGCCCAGCTCAAAGTCTGGTAAATCACCGGAGCCGCCACCCGCTGTGCTTCACTCAAGCGTACATTGCGCGAGCTCATGGCCAAACCATCTGCTTCCCGTACGGTGGGCACCATCACCAGCTCCACTGGCAAGTTCAATTGCCGGATCATGTGCCCCACGATACTAAATTGCTGAAAATCTTTTTGTCCCATGTACAAACGATCGGGCTGCACGATGTCGAGCAGGCGTTTGACCACCTGGGCCATGCCCTGAAAATGCCCGGGGCGAAAGGCTCCTTCCATCACTTTGTCCAATTGTCCCAACTCCAATTGTAAGTTCGTTTCCAGGCCCGGAGGATAAATTTCCTCTACTGGGGGCATAAAAACAACTTCTGTACCAACCGATTCCAGCATAGCGAGGTCTTTCTCTGGTGTACGCGGATATTTTTCCAAATCTTTGGGATCATTGAATTGCGTAGGATTCACAAAAATGCTGCACACTGTACAAGCATTGTGCGCTTTGCTGTGGCGAATCAAGTCGAGGTGCCCTGAATGAAGGGCACCCATGGTTGGTGCAAATCCAATCGACTCCCCCAATTGACGGTGAGTGTTGAGGTACTGCTGAAGTTCACTAAGGGTGTGGTACAAAAACATCGTTGGCAATGAAGTGTTTTTACATAAAGGATAAGAAAATTGGCGCAATTTAGGAATGACTTGGAAACAAGTTGCTCATTAATAGGGAAAAGTGCTCAATATTTCTTACTTTTGCAACTCGTTCGCAGTTGCCTTGTCAAAAATCTGTTGTGCAGAGGTAAAAACAGGGCAAAATAATGTCCCGGCTATATGAGTAAGAAGAAAGTGCTGATTGTGACGCAAGAAATGGAGCCTTATACCGTCGCTTCTGAGATTGCAGCTATGGCTCGAAAATTGCCACAACACATCCAGGAAAACGGGCTGGAAATCAGGGTATTAATGCCTAGATTCGGTTCTATCAACGAACGAAGGCATCGACTCCACGAAGTGGTGAGGCTTTCCGGGATGAACATTATTGTCGACGATGACGATTACCCACTCATCATCAAGGTCGCCTCGTTGCAAGAAGCACGGATGCAAGTCTACTTTTTGGACAACGATGACTTTTTCCGGCGCAAATCGGTTTTTGTAGACGATAGTGGGGTTCCTTTTGATGACAACGCCGATCGGGCTGTGTTTTTCTGTAAGGGTGTCATCGAAACCGTGAAAAAATTTGGTTGGCCACCCGATGTAGTACATTGCCTGGGGCCAATGACCAGTTTGATTCCATTTTACCTCAAGTCTGCCTACAAAAGTGATCCTTTGTTTCAAAACACCAAGGTAGTTTACTCGGTGTACAATGAAGCCTTGGAAGACTCTTTCAATTTGGAGACCTTTTTGGCTAAAGCAGGCATCAACAACATCTCCGCCGAAGAATTGGCCGCTTACGAAACGGATGGCGCAGTAACCCTTCACAAAGGGGCGATTGCTTTTGCCGATGGAGTGGTCAAGGGCAGCCACAGCTACAATGAGGACATCCAGGCGATTTTGGCACAAACCGACAAACCGGTGATCAATGGCCAAAGTCCGGAGGATTTGCCAGAAATTATGGAATTCTACCAAACTTTAATGGGCCAGATTGTGGCAGAATAAGCGCTACACTGCTCAGATTTAGTTGAGAAGGTTGAGGGAGGTTGAGAAGGTTGAGGCTACCGCAGCGATGTTGACATTGTCCTTGTCTAAGTCGCTTGCGGTAGCCTCAACCTTCTCAACCTCCCTCAATCTTCTCAACCATTACGATTAATTTTCACACTTCACCATGAAGCATTTTAGTTGTTACCTGACTGTTTTAGGCTTGAGCCTGGCTACTGTTTTTTCTTGCACCAACCCCATCGATACGGGTTCGGGTTTATTGGATGAAGACCTGGTCAACGTTCAGAACGTTGATACCTTCAAAATTACGACCACTACAGTGCCGGGAGATTCTTTGTTGGTTTATTCCATTCCCACCGCTGCTTCAAGTGGTTTTTTATCGCGGTATTTTTTGGGAAAAATGAATGACCCCCTCATGGGCTTGACGGATGTAGCAATTCAAACACAATTGGTGCCTGCGTTTCAAAACCATCCGGGTTTGGGCATTACGGTAGACTCCATCGTACTGGTTCTCCCTTACAGTACTGCCAACATTTACGGCGATAAGGCTCAACGGTATGACCTGCAAATCCGGCAACTTGCCGATTCCTTTGCCCTGGATAAAAACTATTACGGCAATCAAAAACTGCCAGTTCAAGCAGAGGTGCTGCAAGCCAAAACAGTTGCAGTCAGCTTCGATTCAATTACCATCAAGGATTATTCCACCGGAACTGCCGTTGATACAAAAGTGCCTCCTCAGTTGCGCATCCGCATCAACAACCCTGAGTTTCAGGCTAAGTTATTGGGTATTGATACCGCAGTGTACAAAAGCCGGGTCAAATTCATCAAAGAATTTTATGGCCTGCAATTGAGTTCCGCCAATATAGGCAAAGCGTTGGCTGCTTTTGACCTTGCTTCCACCCGTGCAGGCTTGTACATGTACTTCAAAACCTCTACTGGTAGCACCCAGGAATTCCGTTATGTATTCGGTTTTGTGGCAGCCAGTTCCATTTCCCGCGATCGGGGCACCAGTTTATTGGGCAAATACCTGGCTGGCGAACCCAATCAAGAATACATCCTGCTTCAGGGACAAGAAGGAGCCAATAGCAAATTTTCTATCCCTGGCCTCAAAAATCTAAAAAACGTCATCATCAACAAAGCCGAATTGGTACTCAAAGTGGCCAATGCACCCGGCGATGAGCCTGTATTTTTCACCCCCAGCCCACGCATTCTGGCCATGTACCGCAATGATAAAGGCCGGCTTACGGTAGTTGAAGATTTTGACAATGCCACTCAGGCAAGTGATCTTGATCGTTACTATGGTGGGAACTACGTCAGTGGAGTGAACAATGAACCAGGCTCATATACTATTAACCTAAGCGCACACGTTCAAAATATAATCAAAGGGAAAGTACCCAACGACATTTACCTCAAGGCTTTCCCTCTAGCCGAATCAGCCGCAAGAACCACCCTGTACCGGGCCGATCATCCCCTGTATGGTGCAAAGTTGAAGTTGTATTATACCCAACTGGGGCAGTGAGAATGAAAAGTGAAAAATGAAAAGTGAAAAGTGAGCTACCGCAGCGACTTTGACATGTAATACTCAACAAGTCACTGCGGTAGCTCATTTTTCACTTTTCACTTTTCACTTAATAGCTAGCAAAAACATGTGTGGAATTGTCGCTTATTTAGGCGCTGCGGACGCCTACCCTAAACTCATCAAAGGATTAAAAAGGCTGGAGTACCGTGGTTACGACAGCTCGGGAGTTGCCCTTCACAACGGCGACTTATTGGTGTACAAAAAGAAAGGAAAAGTTAGTGATCTGGAAGCACATGCAGCAGGGAAACCGCTGCAAGCAACCATTGGCATTGGACATACCCGTTGGGCTACCCACGGCGAACCCAATGATGTAAACGCCCACCCACACCTTTCTTCCAATGGCCGTCTGGCCCTGGTACACAATGGAATCATTGAAAACTACGATTTGTTAAAAACGGCGCTCCTGAAAGAAGGACACGTTTTTCACAGCGATACCGATACGGAAGTTTTGGTCAATTTGATCCAGGCCTTACAAGACCGGGACCAACTCCCCCTGGAGGAAGCAGTCCGTTTGGCGCTTACCCGGGTGGTAGGTGCCTATGCGATTGTGGTGATGGACCAGCAGGAACCCGATAAACTGGTTGCTGCCCGCAAAGCCAGCCCTCTGGTACTGGGCCTGGGCGACCAGGAGTTTTTTGTGGCCTCGGATGCTACCCCTATTGTAGAGCATACCAATCGGGTGATTTACCTCAACGATGAAGAAATTGCGGTACTGCATCGCGATGGGCACTACGACATTCGCGGCATCAACAACGAAAAACAAACGCCCTTCATCCATGAATTGGACATGAAGATCGAGTTGCTGGAAAAAGGCGGCTACGATTATTTCATGCTCAAAGAAATCCATGAACAGCCCAATACCCTCCGCGATTGTATGCGGGGGCGCATCAACGCGGATGAGGGCTGGATTCATTTGGGTGGCCTGGCCGATTACGCGGCCAAAATAGCCAAGGCCAAACGTTTTGTGATGATTGGCTGTGGTACTTCCTGGCACGCGGGTCTGATCGGAGAATACCTGTTTGAAGACCTGGCACGGATCCCCGTGGAAGTAGAATACGCTTCCGAGTTTCGTTACCGCAATCCGGTCATTTCTGAAAAAGACGTGGTCATTGCCATTTCTCAGTCCGGGGAGACTGCCGATACGCTGGCCGCTTTAGAAATTGCCAAAGAGAAGGGCGCATTCCTGTATGGCATTGTCAATTCAGTGGGTTCCTCCATTGCGCGTACCACCCATGCGGGCTCGTACATCCACGCTGGACCGGAAATCGGGGTAGCCTCTACCAAGGCATTTACCGGGCAAGTTACCCTCCTGACCCTCATGGCCTTGTACCTGGCGCACCACCGAGGCACCATTTCGGAGCAATATTATCGTAAATTGATTGTGGAATTGACCCAAATTCCAGAAAAGATTAAAAGGGTATTGCAACAAGACGATAAGATCAAGTATATTGCAGCGGAAATCAAAGACCACCACAACGCCATTTATTTGGGGCGGGGGTACAATTTTCCGGTTGCGCTGGAAGGAGCACTCAAGCTAAAAGAAATTTCCTACATCCATGCCGAAGGTTATCCGGCTGCGGAAATGAAACATGGCCCAATTGCGCTCATCGATGAAAACATGCCAGTCATTGTCATTGCTACCAATCGCAGCGCCTACGATAAAATCGTCAGCAATATCCAGGAGGTCAAAGCACGCAAAGGCAGAGTTATTGCGGTAGTGCCAGAAGGCGATGATGTCATCAGCCGGATTGCCGACTACACCATTGAAATACCCGAAACCGAAGACCCGCTTTCGCCCCTGTTGTCGGTGATTCCCTTACAATTGCTTTCGTATTACACTGCAGTAATGAGAGGATGTAATGTAGATCAACCACGCAACCTGGCCAAATCAGTCACGGTAGAATAGAAACCATAAAAATGAGCAACAAAGAAGCCGTAACCACCATGGGGTACAACTCTCAAAAGGATGAGCTAATCATCCCCGAGTATGGGAGAAATGTACAAAACATGATACTTTACGCTAAAGAAATAGCGGACGATCGCGCCCGCCAGCACGTTGTAGAGGAAATCGTCAACATGATGATGATGATGCACCCTCAAAACCGGAACCTGGAAGATTACCGCGTCAAACTTTGGCGGCACGTTTTTAAAATTGCCAATTATGACCTCCGCGTAACGCCACCTAATGGCATTACCCCTTCTGCTGCGGACGACAACCGGAAACCAGACAAGGTCAATTACCCGACCGCTGAGCCAGGTTTTCGCCATTATGGCAACAACGTGCAACGCTTGATCCGTCGTGCCCTGGAAATGGAACCAGGCCCCAAACGCAATGGCTTTGTAGCCACTATCGCTTCCTACATGAAGTTGGCTTACCGCACCTGGAACAAGGAGCACTTTGTCAGCGACGATGTCATCAAAACCGACCTGGAGATCATCTCTCAAGGTAAATTGTCTTTGGACGAATTGGGTTCCATCGAAAACCTAACGCCCGCCCACCAAGGCAACAACATGAACAACAACAACCGCCGCCGCACCAACAACCAGGGTGGCAGCAACAACCGCCAGCAGCGCAGCAACAATGGTGGGGGCGGTGGTCGCTCTTCCTACGGTGGTCGCCAGCAAAACAACAACAGTGGCGGCTTCAAACAACAAAGGAACAATAAACGGAAATAAGGAATTGGTTTGAAATAACAGGTGTCATCCCAAATTTCTTAAGATACTTCAAAAGCGACATTTCTTTATCACAAAGGAAAAAAAGAGGACACAAAGGACACAAAGCGAAGCGTCGTCTACGTCTAACTTTGTGTCCTTTGTGTTTCTTAGTGCTTTCTTTGTGAAAATTATGTCGCTTTGGAATTATTTTGAAAATTCGGGATGACGAACTGTTTTTTCAAATCAAATTTCAGGAACCTTTTCACAAATGACTCTCGACGCTTTTGAAG
>JAAFHQ010000342.1 GCA_013298445.1 Chitinophagales bacterium
ATTACGCCATTGAGGATCCCGAGGCATACGATAGCTTTGTTTTGCAAGTAAAAAACTATGACCTGGCGCTAAAATCAACCCAGGTGCGCTCGGGTGCCGTATTTTTACAAGAGATCGGGCGTTCGGCACGCCTGCGCAAACAATTGAAATTTTGGCTTTTGGCACCTGTTTGGGCTTTTGCCTGGCTGAACCATTGGCCGCTGATTGCCTTATGCCGTTGGGCAGTACGCAAGTTGGATTTGCACATTGGTTATAAAACAACGGTGGAACTCTGCCTCGGCTTGCTGGCTTTGCCCACTTTTTACTTGCTGCAGTCCTTGTTGGTAGAAATGTTGACGAGTACTGCCTGGAGTTGGTTTTATTTACTGGCCATTGCAGTAGCGGGTAGAATTTCCAGTGTCAATCGGCGTTACATGGAGAATGGTTTTTCTTTTGTAAAACTGAATAAAATGGGGCTAATCAAGCATAAGTTAGCAAAAGAAAGAAAAGCACTAGCTGAGCAGTTAGCGTTTTTTTTACGTTCAATTCAACGCTAAATGGTATCCAGCATCCTTGCAATTGTTTTTATCGGTGCCACGGTAGTGCAGTTGTTGTTTTGGCTGCTGGTTTTTTTGAGGCTGGGTAATTATCCTTCGACTCCCGCCTGGTTAAAGACTTTAAGGGCTGTTTTTGCACCCTTTACGAAAGCTCGCCAACCCCCGACCCCTAAAGGGGAGTACATTGGTGCTCAACCTGGAATTCGATCTTTTTGTAGGGATAGCAATTCTTTTGATTACCCGAGAATGTACTCCCCTTTAGGGGTCGGGGGTTCTGAGGCATCAGCACGATTTTGCGCTCAGTGCGAAATTCCTACTTTGGGTTTAGTTATAAAGACAAGGAATAAGCCTCTAATTCCTTCAGAAACATCTCTTCCCCCCATCTCCGTCGTCATTTGCGGATGTAACGAAGCGGACAATTTGAGCAATTATCTTGACCGTTTTCTCGCCCAAGACTACCCTTTCTTTGAGGTTGTGGTCGTAAATGACAATTCAGTTGATGCAACTGAAAAAATTTTGTTGGCGTTTCAAAAAAAATATTCGATCTTACATCCCGTTACAATAACAGAGCAACATCCACCTGGAAAAAAGTTCGCTTTACAGGTGGGAATTGCAGCCGCAAAATATGATTTGCTTTTGTTGAGTGACGCAGACTGCTACCCATCCTCCCCCCATTGGATCCGGCATATGCAGTCTTTGATTAAAAATGAGGTTTTAATTGGACTAGGCTATAGTCCGTATGAATACCGAAACGGTTTGCTCAATCGTTTCATCCGCTTTGAGGCCATTTACACTGCCATTCAGTATTTTTCCTTTTCCATCGTGGGTATGCCTTATATGGGCGTTGGCAGGAATTTGATTTACCACAAATCACTCTATCAACAACAACAAGGTTTTTCTACACATTTGGACCTCGCTTCCGGTGACGATGATTTATTTGTCAACGCCGTAGCAACAGGGAAAAACACGGCAGTGCAATTGGCTTCAGAAAGTTTTGTTTTTACCATCCCCAAAATGAGTTGGGGAGGCTACTACCATCAAAAAACGCGCCATTTGACCACTGGCACTCGCTACAAACCAATGCATCAATTGGTGTTGGGCATGTTGTCAGCCAGCCATTTCTTCCACTACGTCGGAGGTTTGGCTTGGGGCTTATACTCGGGTCATTGGAGCATTGTTTTGATTTTTTACCTGGCGCGAGCCACGGTAGTAGCAATGGTAAGCAGACCCATCTTTAGCCGCCTGAAAGCGCTTTCTCTCTGGCCTTGGATGCTTCCTTTAGACCTGGTTTATCTTTTCTACTACTTCGTGTTTGCGCCGGTTTTGATAATCGGCAACCCACGAACATCATGGAAACACTAGCACAAAACAACACCGCCCGTCGCCGGGGCAAAGACGACCACAGCCTGGTTGAACTCGCTGTAAATGGCAATCAACGCGCTTACAGCATTTTGGTAGAACGGCATCAAGGCAGCTTGATGCGGGCCATCCAAAAAATCGTCCCCAATCGGGTCGATGCGGAAGACCTGGCTATGGAGTCCTTTGGCAAAGCTTTTAGCAATCTCGAAAGGTACCGCCCTCATTTTGCTTTTGGCACCTGGCTACAGCGAATTGCCATCAATCACTGTATTGATCACCAACGCAAACGTCGTTTGCAGACCCTTTCGATCGACGCCCGGATGTGTGAAGAATTTGAAGGGCGATTTTCAGAAAACGTTCGCTCCAAAACCTTAAACCCCGAGGAAAGCCTCATCAGTTTGCAAAAAAGACACCTGCTCCGCCATTTGATCGCTCAGCTTAGCGAGCGGTATCAAATGATGCTGGAACTGCGTTATTACGAAAATCTGACCTACGCTGAAATTGCCAACGAACTACAAATCCCATTGGGTACCGTAAAAGCACAATTGCACCGGGCCCGGGAAATCCTTCACGACATGTTGTGTACACCGGAAGCGGCAGCGTATTGAGGATTTCGGATATCGGATATCGGATTTCGGTGGGGCATTGCTTCTGCCTTTGGGGTATGTAAAACGTTGGTATTTCAAATGTGGAATGCCCATGTTTTACGTCCTTCAATAATAAGGTGTGCAACGCACCACCGAAATCCGAAATCCCCATTCCGAAATTCTCTCACCCAGGGCACACCATTTTAGGCTATCTTAGCATCTGTTATGGTAACTAAAAATCCCTGATTATGCGTACCTTATCCCTATTGAGTTTTTTGGTATTGGCCAGTACTCTGTTCAATACTTGTAGCAAGGGCAACAAATCTGGCAATTTTGAAACCGTTGCAGAAATGGCATCTCCTCCAGAGGTTGAGTCCAAAGCAG
Organism: Chitinophagales bacterium; assembly: GCA_013298445.1. Classification (GTDB taxonomy): domain Bacteria; phylum Bacteroidota; class Bacteroidia; order Chitinophagales; family Saprospiraceae; genus Haliscomenobacter. Next base: position 2,867 of record JAAFHQ010000342.1, read on the forward strand.
CTCCTGAAGCGCCGCCACCACCACCACCACCTCCTGGTGAAGCAAAAGCGGATGTTGCTCTTGAAATTAAGCTTATCAAAACGGGAACCCTAGAGTTTCAAACCTCCGACTTGGGGAATACCTACCAGCGCATCCGCAATGCCGCCCAAATCAATACAGGGTTTTTAAGCAATGAGTCTACAACTAATGAATATGATCGAATTGTACAACACCTCACGATTCGGGTACCTTCGCGCAATTTTGACAAATTGGTGGATGCGGTGAGCAAGGGAGTCGAACATTTCGACACCAAAACCATCGAAGCTGTAGATGTCACCGAAGAATTTGTAGATGCTGAGGCGCGACTCAAAACCAAAAAACAGGTTGAACTGCGTTACCAGGATTTGCTCAAACGCGCCAATAAAATCTCTGAGATCCTCGAAATTGAGCGGCAAATTGGCGAGTTGCGTGCAGAAATTGAGTCCATCGAGGGGCGTTTACGCTACCTCAACAATCGAGTAGATTATTCAACCCTGGACATCAGTTTTTACAAAAAAACACCTGAACATCGGGTAGTAGAAGAGAACAGATTTGGTCGTGCTTTCCGCAATGGGTGGGATGGGATGGTTAGTCTTATGATTGGACTTACCTCCATTTGGCCTTTCTTGCTCATTTTTGGGGTAGGAGGGTATTTCTTTTGGCGCCGTTGGCGAAAAAAATAAAAATGAAGAAGGGCACTAAAACGTCATGTTTAGTGCCCTTCAATCTTTTGGGGATTAAACCCACTATCCCGCTACACTACTTTCATAAGCAGCTGCGTCCATCAATCCTTCCAACTGCGAAGGATCACTCATTTCTACTTTGATGATCCAGCCCTCGCCATAAGGATCAGTATTGACCAAATCGGGTGAGCCATCCAGGGCGGCGTTCAGTTCCAATACCTTGCCATCTACGGGCATGAACAGGTCAGAAACGGTTTTTACCGCTTCAACTGAGCCAAATACCTCGTTTGCATTGAGCTGGTTGCCTATGCTGTCAATGTCTACATAAACAATATCACCCAATTCGCCCTGAGCAAAATCAGTGATGCCGATGGTGGCAATATTGCCTTCCGTTACGCGAACCCATTCGTGCTCGGAGGTATAACGCAAGTCTTGAGGAAAATTCATGTCTGAATCGTTGAGAGTTTAAAATTGGTTTCTTTGGAAGGTTGAGAAGGTTAAGGGAGGTTGAGAAGGTTGAGGCTGCTGCGGGCGACGTTGACAAGAACTTTGTCTAAGTCTCTGCGGTAGCCTCAACCTTCTCAACCTTTCTCAACTTTCTCAACCTTAATTATGCTTTGGCCTTTTGCTCAGCCAGGAATTGTTTCACCCATTCGGTGGTCACCGATTTTGGACGCTCCAGCGGGAATCCAAGGGCACGCGACCAGCACAACGCGGCCAGTACACCCAAGGCGCGGGAAACCCCGAACAAGACCGTATAATACCCGTATTCCTTCAGGCCATAGTGTACCAGTAGCGCACCAGAGTGGGCATCCACGTTTGGCCAGGGGTTTTTGACCTTACCAAGGCTGCTCAAAATGCCGGGCACTACGTCGAATACCTTCCAGACTACTTCCACCACATCGTCGTGGCTGATGTATTCTTTGGCAAACTCCATTTGAGCCATAAAGCGCGGATCAGGGCGACGCAATACCGCATGCCCATAACCTGGAACGACTTGCCCTTTCGCCAAGGTAGCGTGTACATAATCAGCGATCTGCTCTTTGCTTGGTGCGGTAGTGCCCAACTCATCCAGCATATCGAAGATCCATTTGATTACCTCCTGATTGGCCAATCCGTGCAGTGGACCTGCCAGTGCGTTCATCCCCGCTGCAAAAGTCAGGTAAGGATCGCTAAGGGTAGAACCAACGAGGTGGGTGGTGTGCGCTGAGGCGTTACCCCCTTCGTGGTCGGCGTGGATGGTCAGGTACAAACGCATCAGGGCTTTGAACTCTTCGTTTTCAAAACCCAGCATGTGCGCGTAGTTGCCCGACCAGTCTTCGGTAGCGCTAGGGGCAATATGGTTTCCGCCTGCATAAGTGCGGCGGTAAATGTATGCAGCAACCTGGGGCAAACGGGCGATGAGGTTCATGGTGTCCTCATAAGTCGCATCCCAGTACTCATCCTTGGGCATCCCTTCATCGTAACGGGCCGCAAAAACGCTTTCCGTTTGCATGGCGTTGATGGCGATCGAGAACTGGGTCATGGCGTGAGTGTTCGCCGGTAATGCATCCAGGGTCGTAAACACGTGGGCAGGAACGGTAGCACGTTTGCGCCATTCTTCAGTCAACCCATCTGCTTCAGCCTGTGTGGGTACTTCACCAACCAACATCAACCAAAACAATGCTTCGGGCAGTGGTTCTTTGCCGTCTTTACCTTTGGGGAGTTGTGCTTTCAATTCCGGAATTGACATATTCCGAAAGCGGATACCTTCCATTGCGTCCAATTCGGAGGTTTCCCAAACCATCATTTTGATGTCGCGGGCACCGCCATAAATCTGTCCGAGGTTTACGTCATCCACCATCAATTCGCTGTGCTCCTTGAGCAAGGATTTGATTTCGACTTTGAGTGCGCTGGATTTCTCGTAGAATTTTTTCTTGAGGGTATCCATTCAAGTAAGTATTATGGTTAGTAATGTTATTCGCTTGCTTAGTTGGGGCAATCACCTTTACAGATATTCTGTGCCAGTATTTCAGGCCGCAAAAATATTACATTCATTCCGCCAAATAAAAACAATTTGGCAAGGATTTCCGATGCTGCCGCAATTTATTTTCCAAATACAGACGCACAGAATGCGTCTCTACCTGACCCGAAATCGAAATTAAAACGCCTTAAACGTCCCAGGGTTGGCTAAAGGCGGCTGTTTCCGTAAAAATGCAATAATAAATTGGTTTTTTTAGATGATCTGTGTCTCCTTGCCGCTTCTTTTTTAGTTTTGTTGCTCATTTAAGCTACTAGCATGTTGGTTGTAAACGATGTATTGATTAGTGATGAAATAGTACAAGAGCATTTCATTTGTGATTTGGATGCTTGTAAGGGCGCCTGTTGCTGGGAGGGAGATTTTGGTGCACCCCTGGAAAAGGCTGAATTGCCAATTCTTGATGAAATCTACGACTCCATCAAGGACTTTCTGACCAGCGATGGCCGGGCTGCGATTGAAGCACAAGGCAAATACACCTATTTTGAAGAAATGGGGGGCTACGGGACACCTCTGGTCAATGGAGCTGCCTGTGCCTACCTTACTTACGATATCAATGGAATTGCAAAGTGTGGTATTGAATTGGCGCACCAGGCTGGGGCAAGTCATTTTTTAAAACCCATTTCCTGTCACTTGTACCCAATTCGGGCCAAGTCGGAAGTGCCCGGATTTGAAGGGCTGAACTATGAGCGCTGGCACATCTGTTCGGCAGCGTGTACGCTGGGCAAAAAGGAAAAAGTACCTGTTTATGTATTTTTAAAAGATGCCTTGATTCGGAAGTACGGGGAAGATTTTTACGAGGAGTTGTGTGAAGCGGCGAAGGTTTTGGAGGAATAAGGGTTCCCAAAATACTTACAACTGGACGTTTACACAGTTCGTCCAGTTGTAAGGGTGAGGCTTTTATTTACAAATATTCTTCAGCGATGTCTTTTTCAAAGTACAGGTAAAAATATACCGCAAATCCAAAATCAGTCGCGTCTGTTGAAACCAACCTGTAGCCTTTTTGTGCATATTCATCCAATTTGGCTTGAATATCACTTGT
>JAAFHQ010000343.1 GCA_013298445.1 Chitinophagales bacterium
TCAGTATTTTCCACTGTTTTACTCGAAGGGGAAGATTGAGTCGGTGCAGTATGGGAAGTTGAAGTTGGTACCTTAATTTTTTTTCACCACCTAAGAAACCTAAGGCACTAAAGGAACACCTCAGTTTTTCACCTAATCGTCTTAGGTGTATCTTTAGTGCCTTAGGATTCTTAGGCGGTGAAAAATTAACACTGTATACTCAATTTCTCCTGCACCAGCTTCGCCACCCTTACCGCCTCCTCAACGCTCTCTGCCAATACCGTAGCATGCCCCATTTTGCGAAAAGGTTTGGTCGTGCTTTTGCCATAAAAATGCAACTTAACCCCCGGCAAAGCCAAACAATCCTCCAGGCCCACATACCGCGTTGGTCCACTAAAACCTTCTGCCCCCAACAAATTGACCATCACCGAAGGGCATTTCATAGCCGTACTTCCCAGCGGTAGGTTGAGGATGCCGCGCAGGTGTTGCTCAAATTGGGAAGTGTAACAACTATCGATGGTATGGTGACCGCTATTGTGTGGGCGAGGGGCTACTTCGTTGATCAGGATTTGATTGTCTTTGGTCAGAAACAATTCGACCGCCAGCAATCCACAAATTCCGAAAGTTTCGATGACCTTTTTGGAGAGTTCAATGGCCGTTTGCTCAATGACTGGATCAATCCGTGCTGGACAAATCAGGAATTCTACCAAATTGGCATCGGGGTTAAAATCCATTTCAACCACCGGGAAAGCGGCGATTTCTCCACTGGGATTGCGTGCTACAATCACGGCCAGCTCCTTTTGGATGTCCACCATCGTTTCAAGCAAACAAGAGCCTTGCAATAGCTTATGCTGCAAGTCCGACTCGTTTTTAATCACTGCTACTCCCTTGCCGTCGTATCCTGCTGTGCGGGACTTTTGCACAAAAGGATACTGCCAACGACCGGAATGCACGGCATGACGCACGGCGTGTTCATCCTCAAACAATTCAAAATGGGAACTTGGCAAGTGGTGCTCCTGGTAGAATAACTTTTGTAATCCCTTATCCTTGATCAAATCCAGGGCTTCGGGATGAGGATGAACCGTCACCCCTTGTGCTTGCAGTAACTCCAACGCGGCAGTATTGACATGCTCAATCTCGATGGTCAGCACGTCTTTATCCCGGCCAAAGGCGAGCACATCGTCGTAATTTTTGAAGTTGCCTTCCACAAATTCAGCAGCAACAATCCCAGCCGGAAAATCGCGGGATTCATCCAGAAAATACAGTGGCAAATGCCAGTTGGAGGCAGCCTGGCCTAACATTTTGCCGAGTTGGCCGCCGCCGAGTATGCCCACTTTGAAGGAGGGGGAGAGGATTTCTTTCATAGTTGTATGTTGGGGTTGAGGGAGGTTGAGAAAGGTTGAGAAGGTTGAGGCTCCGCGAGCAACTTAGACGCGTCCTTGTCCAAGCCGCTTGCGGAGCCTCAACCTTCTCAACCTTCCTCAACCTTCCTCAACTTTCTTTTATTTTTTCCGCGAAATACCTCATTTTTCCTGAAATTATCCGCACGATTTGCCCAAAATCGGTTTATTTCGCTCCCACAATTGTACACACATGGCCAGAATTTTGTTTAAAAATGCCCAAATCGTCAATCGAGGGCAGATCAGCAATGGAGATTTATTGGTAGAAAATGGTAAAATCAGCAAAGTTGGGGGCGTGATTGAAGCCGCTGGCGCGCGCGAAATTGTCGCTGAGGGCAAGTTTCTGATGCCGGGCATCATCGATGATCAGGTGCATTTTCGGGAACCAGGTTTGACCCACAAAGCCGACTTGTACACCGAACCACGAGCGGCAGTAGCGGGCGGAGTTACCTCTTTTATGGAGATGCCCAACGTCAAGCCACCTACTTTGACTCAGGAGCTTCTGGAAGAAAAATACCAGATCGCCGCCCAAAAATCCCTGGCCAATTATTCCTTTTTTATGGGCGCTTCCAATGACAACCTGGAAGAAGTGCTCAAAACCAATGCCCAAAACGTGTGTGGGATCAAGGTGTTTATGGGCTCCAGCACGGGCAACATGCTCGTAGATGACGCCCAAACCCTGGAGGCACTTTTTTCTCAGTCCCCCATGTTGATCGCGACCCATTGTGAGGATGAACCAACGGTGCGAGCGAACGAGGCAAAAATGCGTGAACGTTATGGCGAGGAAGTGCCTATTGCCATGCACCCCATCATTCGGGACGTGGAGGCTTGCTGGAAATCTTCAAGTATGGCCGTTGAATTGGCCCAAAAACACAACACCCGACTGCATATTCTGCACATTTCCACAGCGGAGGAACTGGCCTTGTTTCGCAATGATATCCCACTGACTGAAAAGCGAATAACTTCGGAAGTTTGTGTCCACCACCTTTATTTCAGTGCCGACGATTACGCCACTTTGGGCACCCAAATCAAGTGCAACCCGGCGGTAAAAGAAAAACGGCATCGGGAAGCTTTACTCGCGGCTTTATTGGATGATCGCCTCGACATCATTGCCACCGATCATGCCCCACATACCTGGGCAGAGAAACAAAATACCTATTTTCAAGCGCCATCCGGCCTTCCATTGGTGCAGCATACCCTGAATGTGATGCTGGAGTTTTACCATCGGGGTTTGATCAGTTTAGAAAAAATTGTAGAAAAAATGTGCCACACCCCGGCGCAATGTTTCAATGTACAGCAACGGGGTTACCTGGATGAAGGCGCCTGGGCAGATGTGGTTTTGTTGGATTTGAACAAGGAATGGACTGTGCAAAAGGACAATCTTCATTACAAATGTGCCTGGTCGCCTTTTGAAGGGCATACCTTTAAGGGGCAGGTGGAGGCTACGGTGGTGAGTGGGCACCTGGCCTACCAACATGGTCAGTTTTTTGAGGACAAAAAAGGCGAACGTCTGACTTTCAAAGTCTAATCTCTAAGGTGTTTCTATGGTGCCTTTGGTTTCTTAGGTGGTGAAATTAATACCTTGCTTCGCAAGGGCTTTTTCTTTTTTCACCACCTAAGAAACTTAAGACACCTAAGAGGCACCTCAGTTGCGTTTAAACTTGGGACTGACGAATTCCCAGTCCTTGATGTGCGAAGGCACATGCTCCCGCGCCACCACTTGATCCAATTCACTTAACCGTTGTGGAAGCTCCCCCGCGCGGTTCTTCTGCTCACTCCGGTCGCTGCTCAAATCATACAGTTCCCACTTGGCGGCGGGATTGGTTTTCATTTGCGTTTTTACCCCTTTCCAATTGCCCATGCGCACCGCAATTTGCCCGCCTTTTTCAGGATACTCCCAATACAAAAAGGGATGTTGTTTTTGCAGCTCCTTTTTACCCAAAAGGGTCGGCAAATAGGAAATGCCATCATTTTTAGGCGCTTCAAGTTTGAGCAAATCCGCCAATGTCGCCATTAAATCGTATTGCACCGAAAGGTGATCACTCACTTGCCCGGGCTGGATTTTTCCTTTCCAACGCGCGATAAACGGCACCCGGATTCCACCTTCATACACATCCATTTTTAGCCCCCGTAGCCCTTGAACACTATTGAAAAACGCTGCGTTTACCCCACCTACGTCAAAAGTAGCGCCATTGTCACTTGAGAACATCACCAGGGTGTTTTCATCCAAACCCTGAGCTTTTAATGCAGCCATGATGATGCCTACCTGTTCATCCAGATACGAGATCATCCCTGCGTAAGCCGAAAGTGGGTAACGCTGAGAGCTGTAACCTTTGTCACCTGTATAGGGTTGTTCAGGAAATTTGCCCAGGTAAGGAGAGAGTGCTTTTTCAGGCACTTGTAAGGACAAATGGGGTAGTGGAAAGGCTAAATACAGAAAAAATGGCTTGTTTTTTCCTTGTTCGATGAATTTCAAGGCCTTCGCCGTCATGTTGTCAACTACGTACTCTTTGCCGATGAAATATTCAAATGGAGTGCTTGGGGATAAACGCTGGTGTACCGAGATGGGAGGGTTGTTTAAGGTATCCCATTTCCCGTTTTCCCAGAGATGGGTAGGGTAGTAGTTGTGTGCTTGTTTTTGGCAAAGGTAGCCGTAGCTGTAATCGAAGCCCTGTAAATTTGGGTTTCCGGTGGTGTTGTGCATACCGAGCCCCCACTTGCCAATAATCCCTGTGTGGTAGCCACTTTGCTTGAGCATATGCCCGATGGTTACGGTTCCTTCGGGCAAGGGCATTTGGCCGCCCTCCATGTCATCACTGAACTCACCCAACTCGTAATTCCCCCGGATGTAAGCATGCCCCGGGTGTTTGCCCGTCAGCAGCATACAGCGAGAAGGCGCACAAACGGGCGCACTGGAATAATGTTGGGTAAAACGAATGCCCTCGCCGGCCAATTGATCAAGGTGTGGCGTTTTGATTTTTTCCTGGCCGTACACGCCAAGCTCACCATACCCGAGATCGTCGGCAAAAATATAGATGATGTTGGGCTTTTTGGACTTGAGCTCCAGTGGAGTGGATGGGCGATATGCCAACAGTAGTGGCAACGCAAAGAGGAGGAAGAGGGCAATTTTTTTCACATTCATGTTGCTTGCGAGCTTCAATTATAAGAAGTATCCAAGATAGCAACATCTTTCAAATGCCTCGGTTAGACCTTATATCATTTTTTCAAAATCCATTTTTTAAAGGCAAAATCCATTAAAAAATAGCTCAATACCGCCAGAGAAACCAGAAATGCACTAAAGACCATCGGATTAGAAAATACGCCTAAATTCAAAGTGTAATGACCCAGGATATTTAATTTATCTTGGGCATTCTGTTGAGCCCCAAAAAACAAGCCCAAACTCAGTACCGCAATAGTACCGACTAAACTACCAAAAATACGCACCAGACCTTTGGGTAAAATATCCGCCGAGGTGTGAATTGGCTTATACAAGGCGGGCAGTTTTTCACTTACATTGGCACTGAACCGCATGGAAGGCTGTTCCGGCTCCAATTCACGCAGGGTTTCCTGCAAACTTTTGGCCATCTCCAGTTCTTCGGCAAAGGCTAAGTCTTCAACCAACAGGCGCTGCACCTGTTCTTTTTCCTGAGGAGTACACTCCCCATCGAGGTATTTCCAGATTAAAATGGACTGTACATTTTCCATATCTTAGTAGTGGGCAAAAATAAGTAAACACTTATTTTTTATCGCCCTTTAGTGTTGATCCAAAGCGCTGGCCGTCAATTCCTGGCGCAACTGCTCTCTTAAACGAAACAATTTTGTTTTGACATTGGTCACACTCAAACCCGTAATTTCGGCAATCTCCTGTACCGATTGTTCATGCAGATAATACAGTGTAATGATGTTGGCGTCGCTGGGTTTTAGCCGATTGATGACCGACTGCACCTGATGCCTGAGGTCATTGTCCTGGGTTAGCTCAGCTGGACTTTTGCTATTTACGTCAGGTGCCTGAAATGCAGTACTGCCCGACTCAATGCTTTGCAAAGGTAATTTTTTCTTGCGGGCATTGTCAATCGCCGTGCGGTAAGTAATGGCATAGAGCCAGGAACTGAATTTGGACTCCTGCCGGTAACTACCCAGCATTTTGTACACCTTCAAAAACACATCCTGGCCCACTTCCTCTGCTTCTTCCCGAGAATTCAATACCCGCATAGCAATGGTAAAGACATAGTTTTGGTATTGTTCCACCAGTTGGCGGAATGCAGCCTGATCTCCCCTCAGTACGCGCTGAACCAAAAGTAGGTCTTCTTCCATGTAATGCGTTTGCAAAATCCTAAGTCTTGCTAAAAGCTAAGACGATGATTTACTTTTGCTAGGTTACAACTTTTTTGGGAAAATATTCCAATCTGAATCGATATATTTGCGCAAGACGAACCCCTAAAAACAAGTCGATGCAAGCATTTGAATTCATCACTACTAAGGAAGGACTAGAACACTTTGGTCAGATCAACGCGGATATCGAGTGGATGTGTTTTGACTCGGAATTCGTTGGGGAAAAAAGATTTACGACCCGTTTGTGCCTTATTCAGGTGGCAACGGAGCACGGTTTGTTTTTGATTGACCCTTTCCCACTCAAGAATTTGGGCCCATTTCTGAAAATGATTGAGGATCCCAACATCGTCAAGATCACCCATGCAGGTGAAAACGACTACCGTTTGCTTTATGCCACCCATGGTACCATTCCTAAAAATACCTTTGATACCCAAATTGCGGCTGGATTTTTGGGGTATCGCTATCCTTTGGCCTTCAAAAAACTGGTGGAAACTGAACTAAAAATCAACCTCAATAAAAGTTTCACCGTAGCCGATTGGGAAGCTCGTCCTTTTAATCAAAACCAACTCAAATACGCCATCCAGGACATAGAGCCACTTTATGATTTGTGGAAAAAACAGGAAGCAGATCTTGAACGGCAGCAGCGCTTGCACTGGGCAGAGGAAGAATTTCGGACCCTGGAGCGGGAAGCTTATTACGCCCGAGACCCCCACCACGAGGCGCTGAACAGCGATTTGATGAAATCTTTGAACAAAAGGGAGCGCCTGTTTTTGTTGCGTTTGTTTGAATGGCGGCGCAAAACGGCGGAGGAAAAAAATTACTCCAAAGAAATGGTGCTACCCAGCAAATTTATGAGCCAAATTGTGCGCAGCATGCGTTCAGGGCGGGCTGGTTTGCGTGAAAACCGGCGCATT
>JAAFHQ010000344.1 GCA_013298445.1 Chitinophagales bacterium
GTGCCGGGGTACTGGCGGTATTGATTGCTTTTTTGACGATCGGTTGGCAGAGTATGCGGGCGGCGCTGGCGAACCCGATTAAGTCTTTGCGGAGTGAATAAAATTCAAGTTGTCTTTTTACTCATACACAGCATAAAACAGCAATTGTGCCTGCAATCCTTCTCGGGTTGCAGGATTTTTTGAACTGCTCTAAATCAAAAAACATGTTCCGCAGCTACCTCAAAATTGCTTTGCGCAACCTCTTTAAAAGCAAAATTTCTTCCTTTATCAACATCACCGGACTAGCGGTAGGTATGGCTGTAGCGATGCTCATTGGCTTGTGGGTGTGGAGCGAACTAACTTTTGATACCCAGTTCGCCAATTATGAGCGCATCGCCCAGGTCTTGCAAAACGGGACTTACAATGACGAAGTAGGCACCCAAGCCGAAATTCCGCCGCCGCTGGGCCCTGAACTCCGCACTGCTTACGGAGCAGATTTTACATACGTGGTCATGGCCACCGATGTACGCCCACAGGCTTTAACGTTTGAAGACAAAAAGTTCACCCAAAGCGGGGCTTCATTCGGCGCAGAGGTCACCGAAATGTTGTCGCTGGAGATGTTGCAGGGCAGTAGAACGGGCTTGAAAGAACCCAACTCCATCCTGCTGTCAGAAACCCTGGCCCAAACCTATTTTGGCGACACGGAGCCGCTCGGAAAAATCATGCAGATTGGCGAACAGAGTTACAAAGTGACGGGGGTTTATGCCGATTTGCCCCGCAACTCCAGTTTTTACGACCTCGCTTTTATCACCCCCTGGAATGAAAATGAGCCCTACATCAAAAACCATATCGACAACTGGGGATACAACTCTTTCAACGCCTACGTACAGCTGACGGAAGGAGCCGACATGGCACAGGTATCGGCCAAAATCAAAAACATCAAATACAACAAAGTAAACGAGGACGGCAAAAAATACAAGCCGGAAATGTTCCTGCACCCCATGTCGCAATGGCACTTGTACTCCGAGTTTGAAGGGGGCAAAAGTGTAGGCGGGCGCATCACCACGGTTTGGTTGTTTGGCATCATCGGGGCTTTTGTGCTGCTGCTGGCTTGCATTAATTTTATGAACTTGAGTACTGCTCGCAGTGAAAAAAGAGCCAAAGAAGTGGGGGTGCGCAAGGCGATTGGTTCCCGCAAAAATCAGCTGGTCAGGCAGTTTTTGAGCGAGTCATTGCTCGTGGCTGCTTTTGCATTCGTACTGGCCTTGTTGCTGGCCCAGCTCAGTTTGCCGTTTTTTAATGCGGTGGCGGATAAAAAAATGAGTTTGTTGTGGAGCAATCCGGTGTTTTGGTTTTTGGGCATTGGGTTTGCGCTGGGCACGGGTTTGTTGGCTGGCACTTATCCGGCATTTTACCTGTCTTCTTTCCAGCCGATCCGGGTGCTAAAAGGTACGTTTAAAGCGGGGCGTTTGGCCAGTATTCCGCGCAAGGTTTTGGTGGTGGTACAGTTTACGGTATCGATTGCCTTGATTGTGGGTGTGCTCATCGTTTTTCAACAAATTCAATTTGCCAAAAATCGTCCCATTGGCTACGATACTAGTGGTTTGATTGTGCTGCCGACCCCCACGCTGGTGGTTCATGAGCATTTTGATGCGATCCAGAGTGAACTGAAAAACAGTGGCGCTATTCTGGAAATGGCGGAAGCGTATAGCCCCATGACCGACTTGTACTTGGCGCTGGATGGCTTTGATTGGAAGGGTAAAGACCCGGCCATGCAGGTCAGCATCGGTACGGAGTTGGTTTCGCATGATTTTGGCAAAACCGTGGATTGGAAAATCAGCGCCGGGCGCGATTTTTCACGGGACTTCGCTTCGGATTCCACCGGGGTCATCCTGAGCGAAACGGCGGTAAAATACATGGGTTTAAAAAATCCCATTGGAGAGGTCATCAAATCCCAAAACTTCTCGCCTGAGCCTATTTTTTTCAAGGTAATCGGCGTGGTCAAAGATGTGCTGATGGAGTCGCCTTATGAAGACGTCCGGCCAATGCTCTACGTGTTGAACAGTTGGAAGGGCAATTTCGCGGTGTTGAAACTGAATCCTGCACTGAGTGCACAGGCGGCACTGGCAAAAATTGCTCCGGTCTTCCAAAAACACAATCCAAGTGTGCCTTTTGACTACCAGTTTGTGGATGCGGAATACGGCAAAAAATTTGCTGCGGAATTGCGGGTTGGCCGTTTGGCGGGCTTTTTTGCCATCCTGGCGGTGTTTATCTCTTGCCTGGGTTTGTTTGGCCTGGCTTCATTTATGGCCGAGCAGCGCACCAAGGAAATTGGAATTCGCAAGGTGTTGGGTGCTAGTTTGAGCAGCCTATGGCAATTGCTGTCCAAAGATTTTGTGCTTTTGGTGTTTATCTCCTTTTTTATTGCTACACCTATTGCCTATTATTTCATGTCAAACTGGCTGCAAACCTATACTTATCACACTGAAATTTCCTGGTGGATTTTTGTGGCAACCGGGCTAGGGATTTTGGGGATCACTTTGCTGACCGTGAGTTATCAAAGCATGTGGGCCGCGCTGACGAATCCGATCAAGTCTTTGCGCAGCGAGTAAAGCCTAATACTGCTTGAGCGCTTGGCTATTTTCTTTTTTCAACAAAGGCTCTTTCAAAAGCTCCAAAAACTCCAGTGTATGATCCAGGCTCCTCAGCACCCGCACATTTTGGGGCGCAGTCACTTTTTGCGCAACTACTTGATAACCTGAGAGCAAAACCTGGCAATCGGGGAAGGTTTCCGCCAACTTGTCTACGTATTTTTGCACGGGTTCTTTGGCGAAGGTTTCGCTGATCATCGTGAAGATAAAATCGGGCTTGTGCACCTTGCAGGCATCGCGCAAGTCCGCCACTGAAATGTCTTGCCCCAGGTAAAGTACCTGGTTGCGGCGCGACTTGAGGATATAGTGCATAAAGAGCAGGGTCAGTTCCTGCTTTTCACCTTCCGGCAAATAGATGATGAATTTTTTAACCTGTTTACCCTGTGGGATCGGCTCCTGATCAATGGCGACGATGATTTTTTGGCGGATGAGGTAGCTGATGAAGTTTTCCTGTACCGGATTGATCGAGCCGGTCAACCAAAGTACGCCCAACTTGTCCAAAAAAGGGTAAATTACCTCCAACATGGTTCGTTCGAAACCCAACTGCTGGATGTTCATCGAAACGATGCGGTCGAACTTTTGCTCGTCCATTTCGATCATCGAAATGGTGAGGGCATCGAGTTGGGTACTGTATTCAAAGTTGATTTCGGCGATGGCCGCTACCTTTTCCGCTACCGTTTGCCGCGACATTTTGGCGATCTTGGAAATCTTGATGCCATTTTTATTGAGCAGGGAGACATTGAGCAAAAACTTGAGGTCATCGTCCTGATAATAGCGGATATTCGTTTTGGTGCGCTTAGGAGCAATGACTCCATAACGTTGCTCCCAGATGCGGATCGTATGTGCTTTGATCCCTGAAAGTTTTTCCAAGTCGCGAATCGAATATACAGCCACTTGTTAAGGCGTTTTTTTTCAGTGAATTATAAAAAGAATGACGAGTTTGAATGCACTTTTTATTTTACCAATTAGCAAACATCAAAGTTGCTAAAATGTTTAGGATTTTGACAAATTACTGTCGTCTGTTTTCACTCCTGGCGTTAAAGGGAGTGCAATATGGATTAAATTACTAACTTTAGCAGGCTCAAAGATACTTTCAAAGCCGGAGAGCTTGTTTAAAAAATTATACAAAACAATCATTATGAAGTGGATTAAGACTCTACTTTTTTTCTCGTTCATGGCTTGCCTTGCCCAGCAGGTTTACGCTCAAGCTAATCCCTGTATTTACACGCTGGACTTAAAAGATCAACTTGGCGATGGCTGGAACGGTGCCCAACTCGAGGTACGCATCAATGCCAAAGCCACAGTATATACCCTTACCAACGGGGGTGCTGCCCGCCATTTTTTGACCCTAAACAATGGCGACAGTTTGCGGCTTACCTACAAGCCTGGTCCTTTTGATTTGGAAGTAGGATACTCTCTACTGGATCAGGAAGGAAAAATAGTGTACAGCACCGGAACCAACAACCCGGTTGCTGGTGTTGTTTTGCGCAGCAAAATCATTTGCCCTACCTGTGCGCCTCCTCCCGGCCCTAGTGTTACCTTTGAAGATGTACGCGCTTTTACCAGCCAGTTGAGCTGGGTAGGCAACGTGACCGGAGGTACTTATTTGCTGGAATACGGCCTGAAAGGATTTGCTCCGAACAAAGGGCTGGGTACGGTAGTACGAACTACTGCAACGCGGACAATTTTGCGCAGCCTCAAGCAAAATTCCAGCTACGACCTGTACCTGAGTGTGATTTGTAGCAACCCTGCCGATACCAGTCTGGTGCTCGGGCCATTTGCCTTCAAAACCCGCTGGGCGGTCGATTTGGGTATTTCTGGCATCGAAGACCCGATTACTGATTGTGGGCTGGAATCTGGAGATACCGTGAGGGTCTTGATTCACAATTACGGCGGCGAGCCACAGTCTTTGGTGCCCTTTAAATATGCCGTAAATGGTGTGCCAGTACCGATTAGTATGCCCAAAGATGGGGTATACACGGGTGTAGTTGGTCGCGATAGTTCGGATGTAGCCGAATTTGACAATCCTTACTCTTTTCCTCCGGGCGACTACGTGATCGATGCCTGGACCGAGATGAAAGGGGATAGTGTGATTAAAAATGATACGCTGCGTTATCGATTTACCAGCTTACCTACCATCAACACTTATCCTTATTCCAATTTGTTGGAGGATCGCTTCACGGGCTGGACCGTGGATCAAAGCAGTGTCAATTCCAGTTGGCAATTGGGCACACCCAATAAGCGCCAACTCAATCAGGCTTTCAGTGGTTCACAAGTGTGGGCGACCAAACTGAGTGGCAGCTACAACAGCAGCGAAGTTTCCTACCTGTCCTCCCCCTGCTTTAATTTTTCCCGCCTGACTGCTGATCCAGTCCTGACTTTTGCACTTCAGCTGGACATGGAAGGTTGCTGCGATGGACTCTGGGTGGAACTCAGTACTGACGGTGGCCAATCCTGGGCCAAGCTGGGCGACAATACCAGCGGCATCAACTGGTACAATAACATTACCCGCCAAATCTGGAGCAACAATGGCGGCGCGCGGGGTTGGTTTACGGCCTCTCATCCGCTACCTGGCACGGCTACTGCACCCGATGTACGCATCCGCTTTGCTTTCTTGTCTGATTTTGCCAACAACCTGGAAGGCGCCTTGATTGACAACATTCAGGTGCATGTCCCTACCCGGGACTTGTTGGCCTTGAGCGTTCGCAATACCAGTGCTGATCCTTGTGGCAATGCTGCTGATCAACTGGCCTTTTCCATTGGCAACCTGAGCCGCAACAACGCAACCAATTTCAGTGTAGCCTACCGCATCAACAATGGTGCAGTGGTGACTGAAAATGTGGGAGGCTTTACCTTGTTGCCCAATGCCAAAAATGCCTATACTTTCCGTGGCACATTCAACTCTGCTACTCCGGGTACGTACAACATCAAAGCCTGGATTGTAGGCGATGTGCAAGCAGCCAACGATACGGCTTATTTTACCTTCAATTCGGCTTATCCGGTACCTTTTGGAGAAGACTTTGAAAGAGGCGGGATTCCGCGCGATTGGACCATCGACGCAGATGCAGTGGTGGTCAAGGATCGGGGCAATAGTAGCTTTACCTTGTCGGACAACCTGTTTAGTGGGGATGCCAGTTTGCGGGCTACCACACCAACTTTTGGCCCCATCGCTGCCAACGACAGCCTTACTTTTGAATACCGCTATGTAAACATTTCCGGGAATGACATCACCGCAACCACATTGACAGCTAATGATCGCCTGGATGTATTTGTGTCCACGGATTGTGGTCGGAATTTTGTGTTGTTGCAATCCATCACTGCTGCCAACCATGTGGCTTCAACGCAACTGAAGCGAGTGACTGTGAAATTGGGCGCCTACGCTACCCGCTACATCCAGATTCGCATTGCTGCAACCTGGGGCGGAGGCAATTACTGGATTGACCTGGACAACATCAATATGCTGCGTTGTGCAGCCAAGCTGAACCTGAGCACCACCATCCGCAATGCGACTGGGGCAACTATGCGCAATGGCTCGATTGCGGTACGCGGGGATGCCAATGGAGCACCTTACAAATACAAATGGGCCACTGGTTCAACGGCTTCTCAGATTACCCAGGTTCCGCCAGGGCTCTACAGCGTCACTGTGACGGATCGTTTTGGTTGTAGCTCTACGCTGGATCTAACGGTGAACTTTACAGTTTCTGCGCATGATCAGGAGCTGCCCATAGAAAAACTGAGTTTGGCCCCAAATCCAACTTACGATCAAACGCTGCTGCGGGTGCAACTCCGCGAAAGAGCAGATTTGAAAATACAGCTGATCAGCCCGATTGGGCAAGTGCTCCGCCAAGTTCAATTGAGCGGGGTACAGCAGGCCGATGTGCCGATTAATCTGGCGCAATTGCCCGCCGGGATGTACTTTGTACGTCTGGAGGCTGGTGGTAGGCAACGGGTTGAAAGAGTAGTGAAATTTTAAACAAAAAAAGGGC
>JAAFHQ010000345.1 GCA_013298445.1 Chitinophagales bacterium
GGGAAACAGCATGGGTCGCAACAAATTCTGCCGCATTGGGTACTTCTCCCAGGAACTGCACCCCAGGGATATTTTCCTGTAAAAAACCTTTTGGGGCATTTCGTCCAGCAATGTCAAAAACAAGGTTCGGAAAGCGCCGTTGCAACAATGGCCACACTTTTTGTAAAAACCATTGCAGGCCTTCCTGATTGGGCATCCAATCCAAGGAGCCGATAAAACCGAGTTTAGTTGTCTCGGTTTTCTCCAAAGGTTTTACAACATAGGCTTCCATGTCCAGGCCAATGGGTGCCACCAGATGATAGCCAGTGTATCCCAGGGCTTTAAATACTTGCAAATCGTATTCGGAAACGGGCGCCAGCAAGTCGTAATTTTTCAACTGGTCAACTTCAAAACGCCGCAGTTTTTGGGTGAGGTAGTGCAGGTATCTTCGCTTGAGGGTAGAACGGGTGTGAGCCGTAACGCGTTCCCAAATGGCAAACTCTACGTTGTGGCTGCGCATAACCACCACTGCCTTACTTTTTGCCCGAATCAGTGGAATGTAAGGGGCCAAATAGAGGGTTTCGAGGAGGATGGCGTCGTACTGATTTTTTTCCAACAATGCAGTTAGCGCTGCTGCAAATTCGGGGGTATCAAAACGGGAAACATGGTAGGATGCACGGGAAAAAAGGTTGCTCAAAGCCCCAGCGATGCTCAGCTGATTGTCCAATTCCACTGCTTGTACTTCCCGGTAATGGGAAAACTCCTGTGGCCATTCCGAGTGGGGATAATGGTGCTTACTGGTGTTCATGGCCAGTAAATCCACCGTGCAGCCTTGCTCAACGAGCCCCCGGCTGAGGTAATAGACCGCGATGGCTTCCCCTTCCTTGAGTGGAAAGGGGAATTTTTTGCACAATTGGAGGATGTTCATAAGAGGTTTGAAGACTCAATAGCCTTGAAATAAGTTGATGATCAGGCAATTGATATATTGTCTTATCATTTTGGTAAAAGACTCTTTTGAGTTACGAGTTCCGTTTCTTCGGACCAAGCCGGATCCACGATACACAAAAAGTGCACCGTTTGCGTCCCGGTGTTATCCAGGTATTGCTCGGCACCAGCTGGAATGAACAGCACATCACCTACTTTTAAGTGGGTGGGTTGCCCATCCACATAAGCTGTACCCTCCCCTTCCAAAATGATGTACACCTCCGAGCGTTCCATCAAGCGATGGGGCAATGAGGCTTTGCCCGCTTCCAGTTCGGCATGGGCCAGGCTGTAGGACATGGGCACGCCTTCATTTTTGGGGTGCAACACCTCCCTGATGAGGGTATGATCACCCGCCATGAAGGGCGGGATTGCAAAAATGCTTTTTTTGATCATGGTCTTATTAGTGGGGCAAAAATAAGTGTTCATTTTTCCTGAGCCAAAGGATTAGATAAGAAACTTAAAGTGAACCGTTTACTTATCTAATCCTTTGGCAAAATGAACACTTATTTTTTTATCGCCCTAGTTTCTGCTATTGTTGTTCCGATCTACGTCAGCCATGCGCAGGCTGGGATCAATCTCTACACTCTGTACATCCGTTGCTGGAACACTGAGTCGCAACTCGTAAGTTGGATTGACCCATGGCCAATCGGCTGCTACACGGTAAGGCGTTGAGGTATTTTCAGCTGGCTTGGCCCCCCGCATGATGTCGAGTGGAATATTGATGATTTCTTTGTTGCCGTTTTTGTACGTCACGACCACGTCCAGGGGCATGGGCATTTTGCCAACTCGGTTGAGGGTTATTTTGGTTCCATTGCCATCCGAATCAATGGCATCAACCCCATAGTCAATGGTATGTGTGGTATTGACCCAATATTCCTTGTACCAATCCAATTCCAGGCCCGAAACTTTTTCCATGATGCGGATCACATCATTGGAATTGGGATGTTTGAACTTCCAGGTGTTGAAGTAGAGCAGCAAACCTTTGTCAAGGGCGGGTTTGCCAATGACGTATTCCAATTGGTTCATAAACACAGCCCCCTTGCTATAGGCAGCCAGGCCATAGGCAAAGTTGGAAGAAAAGTGATCGGCGTGGGTGCTCATGGGTTCTTCGTCACCGGAAGAAGCGAGGTTGAAATACCCTGCGTAAGTTTGCAGGTAGGGGTTCTCCATTTTTTTCAAGCCGGGCACCAGGTTTTCACCCGCCAGATAATTCTCAATGTCTTGGGTAGCAAAATCGGTAAAGCCCTCATCCATCCAGGCGTACAGGCTTTCGTTGGAACCCAAAATCATCTGGTACCAACTGTGCATCAACTCGTGCACCGACACACCCACCAAGCTAGGCATCGAGCGATTGCCGGTAATCAAGGTCGCCATCGGGTATTCCATTCCCCCGTCGCCACCTTGAATGAAGGAGTACTGCTGGTAAGGATACTGCCCATAGCGGCGGTTGATGTAGGTGAAGGCTTTGTCCATCACCTTGGGCAGAGCCGCCCAGTTGTCCTGATTGCGTTCGGTTTTGAGGTAAAAAAAGTTCAAGGTCAGGCCATCCGGGCGCTTGAGACTGGTATGGGTGTAGTTGGGATCAGCAGCCCACACAAAATCGTGCACATTGGGTGCTTTGAAATGCCAGGTGAGTTTGTCTCCTTTGGCGGGTTTGGGCGTTTGGCCTTCGGGCAGGTAGCCATGACCAATTTCTTCAGGGTTTTGTAAATAGCCCGAGCCTCCAATGACGTAATTTTTATCGATGCTGATTTTGACATCAAAATCGCCCCAAATCCCGTAAAATTCCCGGGCGATATAAGGGTGGGCATGCCAGCCCTGATAGTCGTATTCCGCCATTTTGGGATACCATTGGGCCATGGAATAATCCACCCCTTCAGCATTGTCGCGGCCTGATCGGCGAATTTGAATGGGCACCTGCCCGTCGAAATTCATTTCAAAAACGACCTTACTTTTGGGCAAAATGGGCTTATCCAGGGTCACTTCCAGAACGGTGCCTTCCGTGATGTGCTTCAGTTCTTTCCCGTCTTGGGTCAGTTTATTGATTTTGAGGTAGCCAATTTCATTGGGTTTCAACTTGCTGATCCGGGCACCAACCCGGCCATCGGGGTCGGGCAAATTGCGTGAACGCACGTCCATCGCGCTCCCAGGTTGAAAAGCATTGAAATACAGGTGGTAAAAAACCCGGGTCAGGGTATCGGGTGAATTGTTGTAGTACACCAGGCGCTGGGTACCCTTGAATTGGTCTTTGTCGACGTCAAAATCGATTTCCATTTGGTATTCAGCCCGTTGCTGCCAACGATCGGCTTGCGCCCAAGTCAGGGCGGGTAAGCATAAGAAGCTTGCAATTTGCGCCAAGCGGCTCCATTTCTTCATGTATACAACTTTTTTCTGTGAAAAGTTGAGGGAGGTTGAGAAGTTGAGAAGGTTTAGGCTACCGCAGCGGCTTTGACATGGTCCTTGTCTAAGTGGCTGCGGTAGCCTAAACCTTCTCAACCTTCCTCAACTTTCTCAACCCTGCTTTTGCGAAGCGAAAATAACAAGGAATAGCAAAGCTGCCGCTAATTATCGCCGGAAAACAGCGATATGTAGGTCAATGGCAATTGTGCGCTTTCTGAACGAAATGGAAATTGAAGTGTAAACGATAGTCGAGACGACCAAAAGAGGAGAAAAAAATAAGGTGAGACACACAACGGGCGCTCAGACTTCATACCCTTGCTGCGTTTCCACCCTGGGGGATTAGAAGGAGCAGCCCAAGTGCGCTCACCGGACTGCAAAAGTAGTATAAGCCAGCAATTCTGCAAATACTTTTGATTTTTTTTATTCTTTTTGTGAAAATAAGGTTGAGGAAGGTTGAAATGGTTGAGTGAGGTTGAGAAGGTTTAGGCTGCCGCAGTGACTTAAATAAGGACTATGTCAAAGCTACTGCGGTAGCCTAAACCTTCTCAACTTTCTCAACCTCCTCAACCTTCTGTAAACTTTAGCCCAAGCCAAATGCGTTTATCTAAAAAATCTCTGGTAACATCATGTCTAGAATAGGTCTGTGGTTTTGTTTCAGCCTCTGTGCACTGAGTGCTCAGGCTCAATTTGGTATCAACACCAGCTTTCGCTTCAACGATGCGCCCGGCTGGAGTTTTTCCAATCCCGTCAACAACAGCGTCAATGAACTGCCCGGCAACAACCTTGCCTTTGGGCTCGACGTCTGGATTCCCATGAAAGGGCTGCGCCTCGACTTCCTGCCCGAGCTCAACTATGCCCGCTACGACGCCGAAATTGTCGACATCGGGAAATTAGAGCAGCAAATGGGTAGCCTTTTCCTCAATTTCAACCTTTATTTTTTAGATTTGAAGGGGGATTGCCAATGTCCAACTTTTTCCAAGTCGGGCTCTACCCTAGGCAAAGGTTTGTTCCTGCAGGTATCGCCGGGGTATAGCGTGCTGGAAGGGAAAGCGGATTTATTCAGCGGTGCCCGGGCGAAGAGTCGCAGTTATGCGCCGAGTTTGGGGCTGGGTATGGGACTGGATATCGGCTTGTCGGATAAATTTACCTTCACCCCTTTTGGTGGGCTGCGGTATTATCCGAAGGCGCGCTGGTTTGGTTTGGAGGAAGCACTGGAAGTAGATCCCAGCGTGGGCAATTTTGAGGTATCGAATAATTCAGCCATTTCGCAGGTGTATGTGGGCGTGAGGATGGGCTTTCGTTTTGATAAGCGGTAACAGCTAAGGTGTAGCTTAAGTGCCTCAGGTTTCTTAGGTGGTAAAAAAGAGAAAGCAGCATATTTTTTCACCACCTAAGAAACCTAAGGTACTCAAGATACACCTCAGAATTGACCCACTTTTCCTAAATTGTTGTCGCTTTTGTCATTTTAAGCTATAAACCGTTTTCATGAAAACCTACATCTACACTTTTTTACTGCTGTTCCTCAGCGGTTTTTGTTTCGCACAAACCAACACTGCCCAGCTTAGCGGCCCACAACAGCTCACAGTTGCCAAAACGCCCGAAGCCGCAGGCATGTCCAGCGAGCGCCTCAGCCGCATCGACAAAGTCTTCCAGGAGTTCGTCAGCCGCGATCAATTGCCGGGCATGGTGGCCCTCGTCGTGCGCGACGGACAGATCGTGTACCACAAAGCCTTTGGTACCGCCGATGCCCAAACGGGTCGCGCCTTCAAAACCGACGACATTTTCCGCATTGCCTCCATGTCCAAAGCCATCACCGCTACAGCGGCGATGATGCTGTACGAAGAAGGTAAGTTTTCGCTGGACGATCCCATTTCCAAATGGATTCCAGAGTTCAAAAACCCGCAAGTACTGCAAAGTTTCAGCTGGAGGGATACGACATACAGCACCGTTCCGGCCAAAAGTGAAATCACCGTGCGGCAGCTAATGAACCATACTTCGGGCTTGAGCTACGGCGTCATTTCGGGCGATGAACGCTTCAGCGCCATCAACGCCAAAGCGGGCATCGTGGACTTGTACACCACCAAAGCGGTGACCGTAGCCGACAACATCAAGAAGCTGGGTAAAATGCCCTTGCTGCACAATCCAGGTGAAAAATACGCTTACGCGCTGGGCCTGGACGTGTTGGGCTACCTGATCGAAATCTGGTCGGGTCAATCCTTTGATCAATTCCTGCGCACGCGTTTGCTCGACCCCATGGGAATGAACGATACCTACTTCTATTTGCCCGATGCAAAAAAAGATCGCCTGGTGCCCGTGCAGCGCCCCAGCAAAGGCGCTCAAAAATGGGAGCGGTATCCGGTGACTTTTTACGATCCCAATTACCCGATCAGTGGGGCCAAAACCTGGTTTTCCGGTGGCGCGGGTTTGTCGAGTACCGCCAAAGACTACGCTTCATTCCTGCAAATGTTGGTCAACGGCGGGGTGTTCAATGGCAAACGTTTTCTGGCACCTTACAACGTATACTTGCTCACCCAGTCCAATCAAGTCGGCGATTTGTTGGGCGGCGAAAAGGGCGATACCCACTTCAGTCTGGCCTTCGGGGTACTGACCAAACAGGGACAGGACAAAGGCAATGGCAGCATCGGCCGCTTCAGTTGGGGTGGCTATTTCAACACCAATTACTGGGCTGATCCGAAGGAGAAGTTGATTATGGTGCTGATGAAGCAGACGCAGGGGGTGGCTGATCCGGGTAGTGAAGGGGTTTTTACGAGGTTGATTTATTCGGCGGTGGATAAGTAACAATCTTCAATATTTCACCTACCACTACGTGGGCGCTCGTCGATCCCCTCATGCTCGCTGTAGCTTCGAGCGCTAAATGGTTATACATTTTTTTGTAAGAGCAAGTTTTATTGATTTGGCTACCGCCAAATGTTTTGTAACCGCGACGACGCGACGGCGCGACGATTCATTTGGCTGCGCCAAATGAGCGACGTGAAACGACGTAAAAGTGTGCGCTAGCGGGGAGCACTAAGCAGCAATATTGACATTTTTCACAGCTGCGCTGTTCATGGTTGATTTCACCACAACGTACGACGACCACGACGTTTATGCGCTTCGCGCTGGATAACGACGCTTTGCGTCGTGTCGTGGCGGTAGCCATTCGTCGTGATCGTCGTGTACGTCGTGGTTACAAAAAAGAGCAGCGCAGCTGCGAA
>JAAFHQ010000346.1 GCA_013298445.1 Chitinophagales bacterium
TGCGCAAGCTCATCAGTGGCAAACCGATCATCAATGTGCCTGGTTGCCCACCAATTGGGGAAGTTATGGCTGGGGTGATTGTACATGTGGTCACTTTTGGCACCATCCCTGAATTGGATAATCTGGGTCGTCCCAAAGCTTTCTACTCCAAACGGGTACACGATTCCTGCCAACGCCGTCCATACTACGACGCCGGGATGTTTGTGGAAACCTTCGATGATGAAGCTGCTAAAAAAGGCTATTGCCTCTACAAAGTGGGTTGTAAAGGCCCTTCGACCTACAATGCCTGTGGGGTCATGAAATGGAACAACGGGGTCAGCAACCCGATCATTTCCGGCCACGGTTGTATCGGCTGTAGTGAAGAAAACTACTGGGACAATGGCCGTTTGTACGAACGAGCTTCGGTTTTCCCCGGTTTTGGCATCGAAAGCAATGCAGATACGGTTGGAAAAGTTGCACTTGGTGTTACCGCAGCTGGTATCGCAGCACACGCCATCATGACCAATGTGCGTAAGAAGGAACTCATTTCTGACTTGATTGGTGAAGGAAAGGAAACGGAGAAGGGAATAGAATAAAATAAAAACAATGAGCCAAAGAATCGTCATAGATCCAATTACCCGTATTGAGGGTCACCTGCGCATTGAAGCAGACATCCAAAACGGGAAAGTAACCGATGTATACAGCGCGGGCACCATGGTCCGCTTGCTGGAAGAAATATTGCGGGGTCGCGATCCACGCGACGCCTGGGCCTACGTTGGTCGGGTTTGTGGGGTCTGTACCTCAACGCACTCACTGGCTTCTGTACGTACGGTTGAGGATGCGCTAGGCATCGTTGTTCCCCCTAATGCCGAGATTGTGCGCAACCTCATGTTTGCCACCCTGTACATGCACGACCACGTAGTCCATTTTTACCACCTACACGCCCTGGATTGGGTGGATGTGGTCAATGCCCTCAAAGCAGATCCCAAAAAGACTTCCGAATTGGCCCAAAGCATTTCCAACTGGCCGAAAAGTTCGGTAGGTTATTTTTCGGACCTGCAAAAACGCATCGGCAAGTTTGTGGAAAGTGGCCAATTGGGCATTTTTACCAATGGTTACTGGGGGCATTCCGCTTACAAACTACCGCCTGAAGTCAACCTGATTGGCCTGGCGCATTATTTGGAAGCATTGGAATGGCAAAAAGAGATTGTCAAAATTCAAACCATTTTTGGTGGCAAAAACCCTCACCCCAACTACCTCGTAGGCGGGATGGCCTGCGCCATTGGACTGGATGATGTGAGTGCCATCAATGCCGAACGGCTGGCCTACATCAAACAACTGCTAGATGACGGCAAACGCTTCATTGAGCAGGTATACATTCCTGACCTGCTGGCCGTAGCTTCTTTCTACAAAGATTGGGGCGCAATCGGTGGCGGGCTAGGCAACTATCTGGTTTACGGTGATTTGCCTACCAATGGTTTCCGAGATCCTAGTTCCTTCAAGTTCCCAGCCGGGGCTATTTTGAACAAAGATTTGTCCAAAGTACACGAAGTGAACATGCGGGAAGACAGTGAAATTCAGGAGTTCATCAACAAGTCATGGTACTCGTATGAAGGTGGGGACAATGTAGGTTTGCACCCCTGGAAAGGGGAAACCAAGCTCAACTACACTGGACCAAAACCGCCGTACGAAAACCTAAATACGGAAGAAAAATACAGTTTCCTCAAAACACCCCGCTGGAAAGGGCACGCCATGGAAGTAGGGCCATTGGCAAGGGTGCTGGTGGGTTATGCCAAAGGTATCCCTGAATTCAAAGAAGTTGTGGATGCTACGCTGAAACACCTGGATGTGCCAGTAACCGCCCTCTTTTCTACCCTGGGCCGTACGGCCGCACGGGGCCTGGAGGCGCAACTGGTGGCCAATTGGGCCCAGGAGTTTTATGACCAATTGATCCAAAATATCAAATTGGGCGATACCCGCATGGCCAATACCGAAAAATTCCAACCCGAAACCTGGCCAGCCCAGGCCAAGGGCGTTGGTCACGCCGAAGCACCACGGGGCGCCTTAGGGCACTGGATTGTGATTGAAGATCAAAAAATTGCGAACTATCAATTGGTGGTTCCGACTACCTGGAACGCTTCGCCACGCGACCCGCAAGGGCAAATGTCGGCCTACGAAGCAGCCTTGATGGATACGCCGATCGCCGATCCGGAAAGACCGGTAGAAATTCTGCGCACCATCCACTCCTTCGACCCCTGTATGGCCTGTGCGGTTCACTTGTACGATGAAGAAGGTAAGCACCTCAGCCGGGTGAAAGTTCTTTAACCCAAAAACTCCAAGGTTATGAGCAAGCATCAGATTGTTCACCACAAACTCCTCCGGGTTTTTGTATGGGAATTGCCCGTCAGGGTTTACCATTGGCTGAACGCAGCCAGTATAACCGCTTTGGTGGTGACCGGTTTTTTTATTTCCAATCCTCCTGCCTTGCAGGTGAGCGACGAAGCGGTCTTCCGCTTCTGGTTTGGGAAAGTTCGCTTCATCCATTTTGTGGCAGCGTACCTTTTTTTGTTCAACTTCATCATTCGGATTTATTGGGGCTTTGTGGGGAATAAATACGCTTCCTGGAAGAATTTTATCCCCACCAATCGGCGCTTTTTCCGGGAGATGTGGCAGGTCATCAAAATGGATATCTTACAATTAAAAGGTAAGGAACACATGGCTGTGGGGCACAATCAATTGGCCGGGTTCATTTACTTCCTGACTTTTATTGCTTTTGTAGTGCAGGTGATTACGGGTTTTGGTTTGTACGCGGCCACCAGCAACTGGTGGTTTCCACAATTGTTTGCCTGGGTTCCAGGAGCATTTGGAGGTGACGCACCACTGCGGCATTTCCATCATGCGGCAATGTGGTTTTTCATCCTGTTTGCCGTAGTCCACGTTTATCTAGTTTTTTACCATGACTATGTAGAAGGTCGGGGTGAAATTTCTTCGATGGGCGGTGGCTGGAAATTCATTGAAGAAGAAGCGGTAGAAGAGTTAAAAACCCACAAGTAGTGGGGCAAAATGATCACTTATTTTTTTATCGCCCCTAAATAGACTTATTAGCACAAATATTCTCTTCATTGCATCATTGTCGACCGGGTGAGTGCGATTCACCCGGTCACTTTTTAAACTATTGATCGAATGGCAGTTCTAATTATGGGCATTGGCAATTATTTGATGGGAGATGAAGGGGTAGGTGTACACGTGGCACAACGCCTGGCCAAGGAGGCACTGCCCGAAGGCGTGGATGTGCTGGATGGCGGCACTGGTGGTTTTTTCCTGATGGAATATTTCGAAAACTATCCCGTGGTCATCCTCATCGATGCAACCCTGGATGATCGGCCTACGGGCACCATTCGGGTGATTGAACCACGGTTTGCAGCCGATTTTCCGCGCGCGATGAGCACCCATGACATTGGTCTGCGCGATTTGGTAGAAGGTTTGGCGATTTTGGGTAAAATGCCGAAGATATATTTGTTTGCGGTGTCGATTGAAATGATCCAATCGCAACAGATCGAATTGTCTCCAGAGCTAGAACGGGTAATGCCAGAGTTGTTGGAGCAGGTGAAAAATATGGCGCTGAGGCAGAATTTAGAGCTTGTTTAAAGCCCGGATAGGGCAGCTCTTGGCTGGTACAAGTCTCCAGACTTGTACCAATATTTTTGCGTCTCCAGACGCATGAGCAACGCGAAAATGCTGGAAAACACACGTCAGAGACGTGTTGATAATGGTACAAGTCTGGAGACTTGCACCAGCGCCAGCACCTAACGTTAGAGCTGGTTTAAAGCCCGGAGCAGGGCAGCCCCAACACACCATCACACCCTATTTTATCCTCCGCTTACAGGGGGAATGAGTACCACTTCGTCTCTTTCCGTTATGGTTTGTTCCTCGCTGGCATACTCCGTATTCAGGGCGATCGCCAGGTTGTTTAGCTTTTGCAAAGCTGGATATTCGGCGTACAAAGCAGCCCGCAAATCGGCTACATTGGCTGCGGCAGGAATTTGCATTTCAACCGTACTGCCACCTAAAATATCCCTCGTAATCCCAAATGCCAAAATTTTTATCTTCATTACATTTATTTTAGTGTACATATATTTCCTGCCAAAAGTGTTGTTATGAGCCAAAAAAACCTGTGGAAAACCCTAGGCTACGTCACAGAAAGGTCATAAAAACGTTAAATTTGCAAAAAAATATACCACTTTTCAGGTACGCTCGTTCGCTCGAATCCATTGCATTTATTTGGATTTTTGCAAAGAACGCCCCAAAATCACCCCTAAACTGGCAAAAATTGCCAAATAATTTTCCAAAATATTTAATCGTTTACAAAGGGCATCCAAATCGTGATTGATTTACAATGCATTGCGTAAACCGATAAACGGGCTTAACTTTGCCTCACGGCGGTAACGAAATGGAGTCTTCGACACACATCTAGTTGCTGGGGTATATTGCCCAACTGGACTGACTAGGTCAAACTAATGGAATTATTGCAAAAAAGTTAGTTCAGTATCACCAAATTTTGTTTTGATGAATTTCCCATGGACAGTTGCTGCGGCACTGGTGATCGGCATGACCGTTTCTCCAGCTGTTGTTGGCGCTAAAGCACACAAAACCGAGGTAAGTATTATTTCCAGCAAAACTGCGCTTACCGAAACACTCGTGAAGGAACGGCTTGGTAAATTAAGCCTGCCTATCGAAGTGAAAACCAATGAAGCAGTAATGACTCGGATTCGCCAGTACATTGGTACCGGCAAAAAAGAGACTGAACTGGTTATTGGTCGCTCCAACCTGTACTTTTCCGTATTTGAGCACTATCTCGATCAGTACGGACTACCTGAAGAACTCAAGTATTTATCGGTCATCGAATCGGGCTTGCAACCGCAAGTGCGTTCTGCCGTAGGTGCCTCGGGCATCTGGCAACTGATGCCTGTCGCTGCACGCCACTATGGTTTGCAAATGGGTGGCGGGGTTGACGAAAGACTTGATCTGCACCGTTCTACCGAAGCAGCAGTACAAATGCTGAAATACCTGTACGATGAACTCGGCGATTGGACTCTGGTGTTGGCCGCATACAATTCTGGCATCGGTACCATCAAGTCGGCAGTGCGCAAGGCTGGTACCAAAAAGTACAGCGTTGTTAGCAACTATTTGCCACATGAAACACGTCGTTACGTCCCAGCTTATCTGGCTACCGCTTACGTGATGAGCTACTATCACAAACACAGCTTACAGCCCGTTATTCCATTCTACTACTCTCCTGATGCTCGGGTAATCCGGGTTTACCGCAGTTTGTCTTTTGGCGAAATTGCCCGTATTTCAGGGGTAAAAACTTCAGTCATTGCGGCGTTAAACCCCAGTTTTACTGGCGGTATCATTCCGCGGAGTGCCAAAGGCCACCTGTTGATGTTGCCCAACAGCGAAAGTTCACTTTTGCTGCGCAGTTACCTGGATAGCAATTCGAAGTTGCCAGAAGGTACCATCAAAACGGCTTATGTGACCACTAAAGGTGATGATTTAAGCAGGATTGCAACTTTGTTTAGTACTACTGTGGACAATCTGGTGAAATGGAATGACATTCGTGAAGGTAAACTTGTCATCAATCAAGAACTTGTACTTTATCTTCCTAAGACGTTTTTCATCAAGAGAGCGTAGGTGCTCACTTGCTTGAAAAAGGTAAAATACCCCTTCGGCCAGCCAAGGCTACCGAGGGGGTATTTCTTTTTAAGCAATCTCCATAAAATAATTCGGCTCCACCACAATCGATTCATCCAGGGACTTGCGGTATCCGATATGCACCCGATCAATCCAGACTCCCGTTTTCATGTAAATGCTTACTGCCTCTTTGTTGTGGGCCCTTACCGTAGTGAGGTAAATGTTGTCGTAACGTTTTTGAATGTAATCAGAATTCATAAACTCTACGATAAAGGCAAAAATCCCTTTGGTTTTGTAAGCTGGATGGACGCCAAAGCCAGTCCCCTTCGCCTGTCTGTGTCTGGATAGTTTGAGTTTAAGCAAAAACAGCGGGGCTTTCCACCAATTGAGTTTGCCCTTGGTAAACTTGAGGAAGGGATTGATGTCGGGGAAAAAGGCGCAGAACCCAGCGGGTTTGTCTTCAAAATATGCGATACCCAAAAATTTGGGATCAATGATGTTTTTGACCTCCTTCATCAATTTTTTAAAGCCTTCAGGGTCCGCAGGCCGGAAATGTTCGTAGTGGCCAAAGGCCGCATTGTACACTTCGGTGAAATCATCGGCGTATTGTTCCAGTTTCGCTGGATTGTAGGTTTCTACGTGGATGTTGTTGTTGCCCGAACGAACCCGTTCGATGACCGCCCGCAAGCGTGACAGGTCAATTTCATTGGGCCGGCCTTTCATGGTGAGGATTTGCTCCCAGGCGACATAGCCATTGGCCACAAACATGTCCGTATAATAAGGTGGGTTATAGGTCTCTTGAAACAGGGGGGGATCAAAACCTTTTTCCAACAAACCCCAGAATTTATCCCGTCCACCAAAGTTGATGGGCCCATCAATGGCTTTCATG
>JAAFHQ010000347.1 GCA_013298445.1 Chitinophagales bacterium
GTCCACGAGTAATACAGCGCCTTCGGTGAAATATTGACTGCTCAGTGGCCGCTCTCCGGCATTCGGGTCCATATGGCCGATTTTGTTAGACAAATGTTATCCTTTGCTCAGGATGTAGGCTGCTGCAACGATAGCAACAACGAAGCAATATACTGCAAAATAGACCAATTTGCTTTGTTGAACCACTTTTAACACGAGTCGACAAGCGAATAGCCCCGTGAAAAAGGCCGCTAAAAAGCCTACAATTAAAGTAGTTCCATTTTCAAGCGGACCACTATATTGGCCATCGAGGATATCCTTGGCCAATTTGCCGAGGATCAGTGGAATGACCATCAAAAAGGAAAACTTAGCTGCTACGTTCCGATCAATACCAAAAAGCACCGAGGTGGAAATGGTTGATCCTGAACGAGAAAGTCCAGGTGCAATCGCCAAGGCTTGGGCAATACCAATGATGAATGCATTCCAATAGGATATCGGTTTGTTGGTGTCTTTGGCAAAATAATGGGCCAAAAGCAACATCAGACCAGAAACTGCTAGCATCGCAGCAACCAATAAAATTCGGCCGCTAAACAGACTCTCAATTTCTTTTTCAAAAAACAAACCCGCAAATACTGCTGGAATCATAGAAACGACAACTTTGGCTGAAAATTCGGTCTGTGCATTCCATTTGAATTGGAACAAACCACCAAAAATGTCTTTGATGTCTTTGCGGAAAACAACGATAATGGATAGGGTAGTAGCAACATGTAGTGCAATGGTCATGAACAGGCTGTCTTCACCCATACTTTTGTCGCCCAAAATATACTTGGCCAATTCCAAATGCCCGTCACTGCTCACAGGCAAAAACTCTGTTATCCCTTGCACGATGCCAAGGATAAGCCCACGGATAATTTCGGTCATGAATGTGTTTATTTGCGGAAAATGGCTACAATTCCCAGTACAACTCCACCCAGCATCATAATCGGCGCAATGACCATCCGACGAGGACCGTAAATAATGTTTTCATCCCAGGTGTTGGGGTCTGGCATTGAACCACCAGCCATCAAAATGATGCCAAGTGCCATTGCCAATCCGGCTGCACCCAAAAGGATATAGTTGTTGCGGTTGAAGATCAGGTCTTTTTTAACCCGAGGTGCCCGGGTTGAAGTGCTTGCGCTGCTGCGCACACGCTCTGTGCTGCCAGTGCTGGGGCGTGCAGTTGGCTGGGTGCGAGGGGTAGGATTTTCTTTTTCCTGACGGCCTGGACCAGCAGGCTTACGATTAGGTTTTTTAGTACTCATTCCTAATTTTTGATTTGAAGTGGCAAAATTACACTAAATGATGAGTTGTGGGGAGAAAAAGTTGTTTAAATAGAGATGAGAGATGAATGATGAGTGATGATTTTGGGATTGTCAACGGAACTTGAAGAAATGAAAGTCCAAAGATTCATCACTTATCATTCATCTCTTATCATTATAAAATGCCAGCTGCATCACAAACATACACCCGCGTACTCGTCGTAAACGTTCCCCCATTCGGGTCTTTGTACTTCAAATCAAGATAAAACGCTTGGTAACCTTTTTTAGGGTAGGGTAGAGTGGCTTTAATGGTGTTGGTTCCACTGAGTTTGATGTTTTTACTGAGCCAAAGGTTGTTGCGGAAATCCCGATCGGAGGAGGTGGTAGCCCACAGTGTGCTTTCCACCAGGTCTTGCGTCGGCGCATTCACCGTAAGTTCTACTCCTTCAAGTACCTCATTGACAGCCCAGGTGCAATGCGGATAGGCCTTATTTGTAATGGTTAGGCCAAAAAAAGCGCTGAGTGCCTCAAAAGCTTGTTTGCCGCCGCCCAGGTTGTGGCCAACGTTGGGCACGTAATGGATCATGTTTTTGCCCGGAATCTGGTCGTAATAGTGTTTGATGGCATCCACCGTCCAGTATTCATCGTTGGTACCAATAAAAATCATTTTGGGCACCGTGAGTTTGCTGCGGTAGGAATAGGGATCAATCATGGCAGTGATGGCTTTGCCATCCTCCGTATCCGTATTTTGAGGAATACCCAGTTTGACATAATCTTCAATCTGCACGCTGTACTCACCGTAAGTTTTGAATTGGTAATCCAGCGTAGCGGGCATATTGAGCATGTCGATCACCATCGGCGCAATGGCTTTTACCCTTTGGTCGTCGATGGCTGCACTGAGCCAGGTGGTCCAGCCACGTTTGGAAGCACCCGTTATGACAAAGTTATTGACTGTGTGCTTGACCTTTTGTTTGCTAAATTCCTGCACCGCATCCATCGCTTTTACTGCCGATTTAACCATGGGGAACAACAAGGGCCAGGTATAATCTTTATCCTTTTTGAATTGATTCAAGGTATGCGAAATGAGCTCATCTTCGGTCATGTCTCCGTACAAAGGTTGATTGGGTACCTGTTTGATCAAAGCAACGATGCCTTTGTTTTTTTCAGCAATACCCGCCAATGGTGCCCAGAGTTGATCGGCACTACTCCAATTGGGTTGCTCAGCTTTGTTGGAACCACCTGTGATGAAAAGCAATGCGCCATCGTATTGAGTAGCACTGGGCACAAAGACAGTGAGTTGATGCCGCCAGGTGTACTCCCGCCATTTTTGGGAAGTCAGAAGCAAATGGTAGGCTTTTACCGTGCCCAGTACGGTGGAGTCTTTTAAAACCCATTGATAGGACTTATCCTTCGTATCAATGTAACTTTTTAAGGCAGTTTGTGGACTTACCTTGTTTTGGGCACACGCTAGGGTGTTGATCAGGAAACCCAGCAGCAGGAACAGGCTGATTTTTTTTAGGTAGAACTTCATGTGGACTGAAAATTTTATTCAATAATAATGATTAATTTGTGATTCAACATTATTCAGCCCTTTAAATAAGCCATCGATCGCATGTTTAGAAAAAACACTTGTCTAGCCATCGCCTGGTTTGGTTTAACTTTTGCTTTTGGCCAAACTTCCATTTTTGAAAAATCCATGCTGATTTTTCCTATACAAGACAAACATGCCCACGGCAGCAGCCTGGTTCATTTGCCCAATGGTGACATGCTAGCGGTTTGGTTTTACGGCAGTGGCGAACGTACCGCCGACGATGTCAAACTCATGGGCGCACGCCTGGAAAAAGGCAAAACAGACTGGAGTGAACCCTTTTTAATGGCTGACACACCCAACTTACCCGATTGTAACCCGGTTTTGTTTTTGAATCAAGACAATATCCTTTTTTTGGTCTGGATCGCCGTACAAGCCAACAAATGGGAGCAATCGATTTTGCGTTTTCGCACCTCTACCGATTACCTCAAAAGTGGCCCGCCAATTTGGAATTGGCAGGACAACATCCTACTCAAGCCCGACGGCCGCTTTGCCGAAGAAGTGGCCAAACAGTTTAAATTATTGCCTGAAAACCAGGCAGGTTGGGCGGAATACGCCCCGTCTTACGACAAAATGATTACCGCTGCCAGTCAGGATCCCGTCAAGCGCAGCATCGGCTGGATGACGCGGATCAAACCACTGATCATTGGCTCCCGGATCATCCTACCTCTGTATTCGGATGGTTTTAATCTTTCGCTAATGGCCATTTCGGATGACCAAGGCCTGACCTGGCGGCCCAGTTTACCCCTGGTGGGGCGAGGCCCGATTCAACCGGCTCTAGTGCAAAAAAAGGATGGGAAATTGCTCGCGTATCTGCGCGACAGCGGGGACGCGCCTCCACGCGTGCAAGTTAGTGAGTCCGGTGATCTGGGCGAAAATTGGTCGCCTGCTACCAAGACGGAGATTCCCAATACGGCCAGTGTTGAATTATTGGTATTGCAGGATGGCAAATGGGCTTTTGTGGGCAATGACCTAGAAGATGGCCGCTACCGCCTGAGTTTGTTTCTTTCCGATGATGAGGGGAAAAGCTGGAAATGGAAAACTGCGCTGGAAAATGTACCGAAGGGAGAAGGGAGTTTTTCGTATCCTTGTTTAATTCAGACTGCCGATGGCTTGTTGCATCTTACGTATTCTTACCACCTAAAAAGTGATCAAAAAGCCATCAAATATGCGGTGGTGAATCCGGCAAAACTGAGCCGAAATTGAGATTCTAAAGCATAAAAAACTTTAAACGAACATGAAATTCACTTTCATTTGGGGCTTCCTTTTGGGCTGTGTTAGCCTTTTACTTGCCCAAACCAAACAACCCTTTCACCTCGATCAAACCTTCATCCAAGACTTTAGCGTCAAATATTATCTACCTGATCAAGTTGAACTTCAGGATGGAAAGGCTTTCGCCGACCGCAATGGCGTCATCAAAATTCATTCTTCCATCGGTTTATTACAGCCTTACAATGGCCGTTTTTTGTACCCCGGCACCCTGGAACCTGACCAAACCTATCGAACCCTGGCGCATAAAAAAATTGCAACAATGGCACTGCACCAGAATCAGTTTGTCTTTCTCGATGAGCAAACTGTGCTGAGCAATGCCTGGGCAGGCACCTTATTGTTCATACACACCTTACCCAAAGCCAAAATATTGGAAGCTGGCCCGGATTTTGCCTTCCTGATCTCGGATGGCCAGCAATTGCACTATCTACTGAAGTCTCAAACCCTTTGGCAAGGCCAATTGCCAGATGACGAAGTGCTGAATCTACGTTGGCAAAAAAGTACTCAAACCTTTTGGATTTTGGGCAAAAAGGGGCTGTACCGTTTTTCCCCAAGTACATCAAATCTGCAAAAAATCTGCACAGGTGTCGGCTTCACCGCCTTTGATTTTAGCCCTGATCAACAAAAAATCATCATTGGCAGCAACGATGGCTATCAAACTTTTGACCTTAAAACCCAAACCCTGAGTGCCAAACAACAACGCCTCCCAGTCCCCAACATTACTGCCGTGCAAACCATCTCCGACAAGGTGTGGTTCGGCAGTAGCAATGGAGCTTTTGCCCTGCGCAAAGACGGCAAATTCGACTATTACCAGGGCGAGCGTTGGTTGCCCGGCAATGAAATATTGCACATTGCGGAAGGACCAGAGCGTTCCGTTTTGATTTTGACCCAAAAAGGCCTGGCACAAATCCATTTCCAGCCCATGACCCTAAAGGAAAAGGCGGCTTATTTTGAAACGCAAGTGCGCACACGTCACATCCGCAATGGGTTTAATGCCACTTTGAGCGGCCTGAAAAAAGGTAATTTGGCCACAGGCTACCTCGAAGATTCCGACAACGATGGCTTGTGGACTTCGATGTACCTGGGCGCAGAGATTTTCCGCTACAAGGTCACCAAAGATCCCGAGGCCTTGCAAAATTGCCGGGAATCCCTGGATGCGATGGAGCGTTTGTACACGGTCAACCCCGTTCCCGGCTTTCCAGCCCGCTCCTTTGAACGCCGGGGCTACATCCCTCAACTCGCTGACCCTGATCGTTGGCAGCCTTCGCCCGATGCCGAATGGGACTGGAAATCGACCACCAGCAGCGATGAGGCAATCGGCCATATTTTTGCCTATGGGGCCATGGCCGAATTGGTCGACGACCCAACTTTGAAAAAGCGCGCCATCGTCTTGATTGATACCTTGATGTCACACATCCTCAAAAACGACCTCTACCTGATTGATTACGATGGAAAACCGACTACCTGGGGTCGTTGGAATCCCAACTATGTCAATGCTTTACCCACCAATGTTGGTGACCGGAAGTTGAATGCTTCGAACATCATAGCCATGTTGCAAACGGCCTATTTTTTCACCAAAAAGGCAAAGTACAAAGACAAGGCCTTTGAGCTGTTGAACAAACAAGGCTACTTTGAAAACCTGATGCGGCCCATGAGTCAAATCGGGTACGCACCCGAAGAGGCCAATGATTTGAGCAAAGTATTATCCGATTCCTGGAACCACTCGGACGATGAGATGTATTTCTTGGGTTATTGGGGTCTTTACCGATATGCTTTGAATGACACCCTCAAAAGGCATTACCGCAAGGCCATTCTTGATCATTGGCAAGCAGAAAGGCCTGAAAAGGAAGGGCTCTGGGACATATTTACTGCCTTGACCGGAACAGCCAATTTTGATTTAAAAGAAGCGATTTGGTACCTCCAAGAACACCCTTTGGATTTGATAAGCTGGGAAATTGCCAACAGCCACCGCCAGGACATTGAAAAAATGACCCCTGATTTTCGCAGTCAAACCATCAAGGAAGTATTGCCTCCCGACGAACGACCCATTCAACGACACAATGCCAATATGTTTAACCTGGATCGGAAAAGGGGGAATGGCAACGAAGAACACAGTGCGGGGGATATCTGGTTGTTGCCGTATTGGTTGGGGCGGTATCTTGGAGTGATCAAATGAATGGAGTATATAACAATATTGGGGGTAGGGTACAATGCCGGATGGTAGAGACGCACGGCCGTGCGTCTTTCTAGTAAATTGATTTATCGCTTCAAAACCACCAACCCAATCCCCCCCAAGATCGCCACCGAAGCCAAAACCAACCGCCAACTAACTGGCTCGCCCAAAAAAATAATCCCACCCAGGGCTGCAATCACCGGTACACTGAGTTGCAAGGTCGCTGCGTTGCTGGTTTTTAAAGA
>JAAFHQ010000348.1 GCA_013298445.1 Chitinophagales bacterium
CATGGCTTGCCAACCAAAAGCCAAACCAAGCACCGAGGAAGAAACCAGCACAGAAGGCGAATTCACTGTCGAAGACGGGACAACCTGCTACCTATACACCGAGGGGCAGGATACTACTTTCCTGACTTTAACTGTTGAAGGGACAAAAGTGACAGGCTATATGGCTTGGGAACCCTGGGAAAAAGATGGCGCCCGTGGCAACCTCTCCGGCACTTTAGATGGCAACAAAGTAACCGCCGATTGGGATTACGTTATTGAAGGCAGTGAACAAGCAGAAGAAAAGATCTTCGTCATTGAAGCCGACGCAGTTGGTGAAATGACTGGGGAACTCACTGAAGGCGCTGGTGGGAAATTGGTGATAAAAGACCCGGCCAATGCAAAGATTGGGACCTATCTGGGGAAGGTGGAATGTAAGTAAAGGTTTAGGCGCAACGCACGGTAGAGACGCACGGCCGTGCGTCTCTGCTATCCGGCATCATCCGGCATTTTGGAGACGCACGGCCGTGCGTCTCTACCATCCGGCATCATTCGTAATTGTTCGATTTTTTTCCTGCGCCTAATTGAACTGATCCAAACAGTCAATCACTGCCTTCAAAGTCACAAACATCGGTTCACGGCCTTCTTTGGTAACCGGGGTGTCGTCGTCATCCAGGAGTGCATCCTCGACAAAAGCCAACAAATCTTCTTGTTTGGTGGCCTCAAAAAAAGGATCGAGCCGATCCCGGAATTTTTTCCCAACGCTGGCTTCCAAAGATTCCCAGCTGGCTTCCTCCACATCGGAGATAGCCGAGGCTGGAATCGGCTTGATGTTTTCAACCTTGGTCCGCACCGCTTCCCAAATGATCAGCAGCAGGTACAAAAGGAAATCCTTCTCATCTTCATTGAAGGTAGCCTCGTCTTCCGCAAACAGGTAAGACATCATTTCCGCCTGTTGGCTTTCAATGGATGCCAGCGCAGCATCGTAGCGTTCATCAGAATCACTGATGGCGTCAATGGCGAGGTCGATGGTTTTTTCGTCTATAAAAAGCATGGTCGAGTGTGTTCAAAGATTCAGTGTAGTCAACCGAATTTAGAAATGGTTTTTCACCCTGCAAATAAAGTCAAAAGCCTTAAGCTTTACAACTAGGTATGGAGAAACCTAAAATTCAGGCACTCAACCCAACAAAAATATCGCCGGCCTTTTGTGCAAATCCACTGGAGGTTTCCGCTTCCACTCTTCCACTTTTCTGGTCACAATGTATTCACTGGGCATAGTCAAATCCACGGCAATACACAAACGGGTTTGTGGGGCCAGGTACTGAAGGGCTGCTGCGACAATCTGCTGATTGCGGTAAGGTGCTTCAATAAAAATCTGGGTACATTGATCGCGTTGGGCCAATTGTTCCAGGTGTTTGAGCTGTTGACCAAGGTCTTGTTTTTTGGCGCTTAAATACCCTTGAAAACAAAACTTTTGGCCATTCATCCCTGAGCCCATCAGTGCCAATAAGATGGAAGAAGGCCCTACCAGAGGTACCACTTGAATACCCTGTCGATGTGCTAGATCCACCACTACTGCACCTGGGTCGGCCACCCCCGGGCAGCCTGCCTCCGACATCAACCCGATATCCCGGCCACTCAGTGCTGGTGCCAGAAAGGCACGGTATTCTGCCTCCTTGGTATGTTCGCTAAGTTCTACCATCTCCAATTCTGGGAGTGGGCGTGGATGTTGGGCGGCCTTGATAAAATGGCGGGCGGTTTTGGCGCGTTCCACAATAAAATAGTCCAGTTGCCAAAGACATTCCTTGACATATTGAGGGATGGTATGGTGCGCAGTTTCACCCAAGGGCACCGGTATCAAGTACAGTTTACCAGTTTGTTGCATCGTTATGTGGTTGGCGTCGAGAGCCTTAGTTGTTCTTGTTTCACCCGGGGGTTCATCAGTATAAACCAAAGAGGTGGAAACAAAGCAATGATGATGGAAGTTGGATACCCAAAAGGCAATTGTGGACTTTCGTCAAAATGTCGCAAGATTTGATACTTGCGACTAGCCTTGAAATGGTGATCCGAATGTCGGGTCAATTCGTACAAAAAAATGCGTCCCAGCTCGTGGTCCGAATTCCAGGAATGCCAGGCCTGAACGGGTTCGGGACGGCCATTGGGCAAGGTTTTTCGACGCAAACCATAATGCTCAATGTAATTCACGGATTCAAGCAATAAAAAACCAAACACGGCAACAGCTAGGGCATACGCCAGCATCCACCAGTCGTAAAGCAATCCAATGCAGAGCAAATACCCGAGTTGGAATACCTGAAAACGCAGCATTTCATTTTGCCAGGAAAACGCGGAAAGCCCCATTTTTTGTAAACGTTCAGCCTCCAATTTCCAGGCATTGCGCCAAGAACCTACTACCGAACGCAGCCAAAAAGTATACAGGTTTTCGCCATAACGCGCGGAAGCTGGGTCAGCATTAGTACTGACGTGTTTGTGGTGCCCCCGGTTGTGTTCGATGAAAAAATGCATGTATAAGCCGCTTAATAGCAAAATTTTGGCCATTGTTTGTTCACTCCTTTTACTGCGGTGTCCCAACTCATGGGCCACATTGATGCCAATGGTGCCTACGATCAAACCTACACTACAGGTCATCCCCACCAGTTCATAGCCTGCGCTGTTTCCCGCGTAAATTTGCTGGAAATAAACGTGCAAAATGAAGTACAACAAAGGAACATTGAGGTACAGCAAGAGGTCAAAAAACCACATGCCGAGTTTTTGATCCTCCTCCTGCGGCGATAAATTGTACGCAGAAGCCGGACTAATCAACTCCAGCAATGGAATGAACACAAAACCGACATAAATGCCTGCAAAAGACCAATGGCCTTGCTCGTACAAACCCCAAAGGGTAGCCAAAGGAGCAGTATAGGCAATCAGGTACTTCAAATCACTCCATTTCATCGGTAAATGTTTTTATGTAGCGGATTGAATGACATAGTTCCTCGGGAACTCCCAAACATTTAATTATTTTTGCCTCCTCAAAACCGAAAACTTGAAACTGTGTTAGAGTGAAGGTTGAGGAAAGTTGAGAAAGTTGAGAAGGTTGAGGCTGCCGCAGCGACGTTGACATTGCCAGTGTCAAAATCGCTGCGGCAGCCTCAACCTTCTCAACCCTCTCAACCTTCTCAACTCTTTAACTCCTCAACCACAAAGATATGAGCAAGAAATTTTTTACCCTAACGGTGAAAGAAATCCGCCCGGAGACAGCCGATGCCGTTACCGTAGTATTTGGCATTCCCGAAGATATAAAATCTGAGTTTGCGTACAAAGCAGGGCAGTACTTAACGTTGAAATTTTCCATCAACGGCAAAGAAGCCCGTCGTGCGTATTCCATGTGCAGCAGCCCTCTGGAGAGCGACATTGCAGTAACTGTAAAGAGAGTAAAAAAAGGGCTGGTTTCCAACTACATTGCCGACAAACTCCAGGTAGGGGAAAAAGTGGAGGTAATGCAACCCGATGGCCGTTTTTCGCCTAGTCTGGATGGGGATCAGCGTAAAACCTATTACCTCTTTGGTGCTGGAAGTGGCATTACTCCTTTGATGGCCATTCTCAAAACCATCCTGGAAGAAGAACCCCAAAGTAAAGTGCATCTCCTGTACGGCAACCGCAATGAGGATTCAATTTTGTTCTACGATCAGCTGGAGCAATTGAAAAAACGTTATGATGGCCAATTGAGTGTAACCCACACCCTCAGCCAGCCCAAACGTGAAAAACCCAAAGGCCTTTCGGGACTGTTTGCCAAAGGCAGTATTTCCTGGGAGGGTTTGGCCGGCCGCATCGACAACACGTTGGTCAGTCGTTTTTTATCTGAGAATGCCAACAGTGCCCGCGAAGCCGAGTATTTCATCTGCGGCCCCGGCCCGATGATCAATGTGGTGGAGCATGCCTTGCACCAACAAAACATTGATAAGAAGCACATCCACGTTGAGCATTTTACGACCAATATTGATCCCAACGCGCCTCACGTCAGCGGAGTAAGCGGTGCACAGGTCATTGCTATACTCAATGGCCAGACCCACACGGTTTCCGTACCCGCCAACAAAACCATTCTGGATGCACTGTTGGATCAAAAATTGGACCCCCCTTATTCCTGTACTTCAGGGGCTTGTTCGAGTTGTATGGCCAAGGTGCTCAAAGGTTCGGTAAAAATGGATGCTTGTTATGCCCTTGATGATGATGAAGTGAGCAAAGGTTTTATCCTGACCTGTCAGTCACATCCAACTTCTACTGAAGTGGAAATCACCTACGATGTTTAAACACAATGTATGCCTTTTCACACCTATATCCTGGCGCTATTCCTGTGGTTGTGGCTCGGTCAATCCGGGTTACAAGCGCAGGATACCAGGCGTATAGGGGTCAGTGACCAACAGCACTTCCCACATTATGCTCCAATCCTGAGTCCAGATGGTAGCCTGTTGTTGTACAGTGAAGTAGGGAACCACGCCAATTACGGGCAAACCGACCTGGCTGACATTTGGATTTGCCAATATTTGGGTGAAAATCAATGGAGCCGTCCCGTCAATGCCGGGATGCCCATCAATTCCGACAAAAACGACCAATGCCTGGCCATTAATCTGGATGAGAATGAATTGTATTTGTTGTTGGAGGACGAAAATGGGAAAAAAAGTATAGCCCAATCAAAACTCAGTTTTCGCAGTTGGTCTACTCCACAAAATATGCTAATAGAGCCCTGGGATTCTGCCTTTCAAATCCAGCACGGTTTTGTCAGCAATGATGGCCAAACCTTATTGTTGTGCCTTACCCATGCTGATAGCACCCAGCGTCGAAGTGATATTTATGTGGCCCAACGCGATGGGGACCTGCTGTGGAAGAACTTGCAGAGTCTTGGGCCCATCATCAACACTTCGGGAAACGAGCGTAGTGCTTTTTTAGCAGCTGATGGCCAAACCCTCTATTTTGCTACCGATGGACGCCTGGGTTTTGGGGGGCTGGACTTGTACATGAGCCGGCGAGCCGCCAATTCCTGGACCGAATGGAGCACTCCCGTCAACCTAGGCTCAAATTTTAATTCTGAACACGACGAATGGGGTTTTTATACTTCGGTCATTGGTGAAAGAGCCTGGTGGACCCGTACAGAAGCCAGAATCCCTCGTATCCTCAACACTAACATTTCTGCTTCTTTAAGGGCTCAAGCAGTCATTTTGGTAAAAGGCCAGGTTTATCTGCCTCAATCCAAAAATCCGGCAAGCAATGTTACGGTGAGCCTGAACTACTTTGATTCTCAACGCAATACCCGGGTGCTCAGGCAAGGCATCAGCAACCAGCAAGGAAAATATCAGTTGTTGTTGCCCCGCAATGCGGAAATGACCATCAACGCTTTATCAGGTCAGCTTTTTTCGCCCAGCTACAACTTGCTGCGCAAAGGGCCCGCTGCCATCGAACGTGAAGACAACGACGAAAAGATGAATGCCATCCTGGCCGCCAATCCAACTTATCGACAAGCGGAAGAAGAAATCGAAGCACTTCAATTGGCGTATAACCAAAACCTGGTAGCTATCAGGAACCTGAATAAAGAGCGCCAGAGATATGTAACCTCAATTTTGCAGCAATGGGAGGATACTGCATCGATTAGTTTTACCAAAACCCTGGAATCTGGGCTTAATAAACTACGTGAAAATTATTTAGCAACTCAAAAGCAGCAAGCCTTGTTGAATTTTCATGATGGGCAGCCCAAACCCAATGATCAATCGACTGGCATTGAAACCTTAATTCCTACCACTTTTGAAGATTTTGTACGTGTCATTGAAATCCAGCAACGTTGGGAAATTTTGCCCGCCACCGTTCAATCACTGATTTTACAAATGTTGAATGAGGAAGTCAAAAGGAAAGACAAACAAGTCAAACCCGATGAAAGGG
The DNA here is from genome assembly GCA_013298445.1 of Chitinophagales bacterium. Classification (GTDB taxonomy): domain Bacteria; phylum Bacteroidota; class Bacteroidia; order Chitinophagales; family Saprospiraceae; genus Haliscomenobacter. Next base: position 5,905 of record JAAFHQ010000348.1, read on the forward strand.
CGATTTGGCGGGAACAAAAAGAACAAATCCTGAAGAATCCAAATTTGCTGTTGCTGCCAGAAGCGGATTTGGCTAAGTGGCAAGCAATTTTTAGTCCTTGTTTTGAATGGCAAGAGGAAGCTTCGCGCGACATTTCCAATTACATTTTGCAAAAAAATCAAAACGAGTTGACCACCCAGATCAAAACGGATGTGCGAAACTATTTGCGAACCCTACTCGATATGCGAATGCTTTCGGCGCAATCAGCAGCGATGAATCAGCAAATTCGCCTCAAAATAGAAGGTCAGCTGCGCATCGAACGGGGTTTTCAATATCGCCCCAGTAACCGCCCCGTTTTAGAAGGATCAACTATGATGTTGGATACCTTTATGGTTATTGCCGGGAATGAATTGGAACAGGACATCCAGCTTTTTAATCCCATCGTAGAAAAAACCATTGTGCTGGAAAACATTGTGTTCTTGCCCAATCAAAGTGAATTGGACTCCTCTGCCTATGCAGAAATACACCGTATGGCCACGTTTTTGAAAGAAAATCCTGACCTGGCCATCGAGATCGTTGCACATACCAATAACCGTTGTACCTACAACTTTGCTACAGAACTGACCAATCGCCG
>JAAFHQ010000349.1 GCA_013298445.1 Chitinophagales bacterium
CATGTTTTCCCCCAAGCGGATTTTTTTGCTCACGTTAAATTCGGTATTTGCCCGCAAGGAATACCGCTTGAAACTAGTGTAATTCATGATCCCCTGCTGATCAAAATAGTTCATCGACATGGCGTAACGGGCCTGATCGGTTGCCCCACTTACCCCGATTTGATGGTTTTGAATCGGTGCAGAATCAAAAATTTCGTCAAACCAGTCCGTCCCCACCTTATTGGCTTTGGTGATCAGGTTTTTGGGGGATACACTGTACTTACTTTCGTCCACGGTGCCTACTGCCCCAACGGGGAAAATGTAGTCAGGAATAATCGGAGTAGCTACCCGACCCCCAAACATCGGGATGTTGGGGTAAACAATTTTGGACGGATCGGAAATTTTACCGTCTACCAATAAGCCAGGGTTTTCGGCATTGATCCGCGATTCCCAGAGCAGGTTAACGTATTCCTGGGTGTTCAAGAGGTCCAAAAACTTGATCGGCGTTTGGTTCCCGTAGTAGGCATCGTAGCTGAATTTTGGCTTGCCACTTTTGCCCCGTTTGGTGGTGATGATCACTACCCCGTTGCCGGCACGCGAGCCATAAATGGAGGCAGCAGAGGCATCTTTCAAAATCTGGATCGATTCTACATCACCCAGGTTCAGGGTGTTCAGGTTGCCCTTGGTTGGCATCCCGTCCACTACAAACAGTGGGGAGTTGTCGTTGATGGTACCAAAACCCCGGATGCGCACCATCACGCCGCCGCCCGGAGCATTTTCGTTGCTGACGTTTACCCCAGCTACCCGGCCTTGCATGGCCTGAGCTACGTTGGTGGAGGGTACAGAGAGCAATTGTTTGGTGTCCACACTGGCTACCGCACCAGTGATGTCGCGCCGCGATTGGGTACCATACCCCGTTACCACGGCTTCTTGTAGTAAGGTAACATCAGACTTGAGCTTCAAATCGAAGCTGGTCTGCGTACCCATGTCGACTTCAAGAGTGGAATACCCAGTGTAAGATACCACCAGGGTATTGGTGGATCCGTCAGGAATTTGTAAGGTAAAAGCTCCGTCGAGATCGGTAACTGTGCCTACGGTGCTTCCTTTGATAAAGACCGAGGCGCCAATGAGTGCTGAACCATCATCAACAGCAGTAACTTTGCCGGAGATGGACTTTTGCGCAAAAGCGCAGGTGCCTATCAAAAACAGGCACAAACTCAGGAAAAGCCTGAATGGATGGGTGTGAGTGTTCTTCATAATAAGAATTTTATTTGGTAAATATAGGGGGCAATACAATATCTAGGCAGATTTTTTTATTGTGTTTACTGAAAATTTCATCAGATTTACTTTTTATTATCCTTGACTTAACACAAATTTTCATCTTCCGATTTTTTTTCGATCTTGGCCTTGCAACTCAAATACGAGCTGGCTGTTTTCGTTAGTAGTTCAACCAATTTAATACACATGATCGAGACCGACGTTCTAATCATTGGCTCCGGCATCGGCGGGCTAAGCACTGCCATCAAAATTGCCGAAGCACGCCCTGATTTATCCATCACCGTACTCACCAAAACGATTGAAGGAGAAAGCAACACCCGTTATGCCCAGGGCGGAGTGGCCGCAGTATGGGATGTGGAGGTGGACTCCTATACCAAGCACAAGGAGGATACCCTGGATGCCGGCGACGGATTGTGTGATGAAAAAATAGTCGACATTGTGGTTTCCGAAGGGCCTGATCGGGTACAAGACATCATTGATTGGGGGGCCAGATTTGATAAAAAAAAGAACGATGCCGGTGAATATGACCTGGCGCGGGAAGGAGGCCACTCCGAAAAACGCATCCTGCATTACAAAGACCTCACGGGCTGGGAGATGCAGCGGGCAGTCATGGCTAAAACCGACGAGTTTCCCAATGTCACCATTTACGAGCATTATTTTGCCATCGACCTGATTACCCAACACCACCTGGGGCATTCGGTTACCCGCTTGAAGCAGGACATTCAGTGTTATGGCACCTATGCCCTGAACAAAAAAAACAACGTCATCGAAACCATCCTGGCGCGGGTGACGGTGGTGGCTACGGGTGGTGCCGGGCAGGTGTACCGGGCAACTACCAATCCAGTGATCGCATCCGGCGACGGGATTGCGATGGCTTATCGGGCCAAGGGTTGGACGGAAAACATGGAGTTTGTGCAATTTCACCCGACTTCCCTCTATCATCCAGGCGGGGACAATCCGGTATTTTTGGTGTCGGAGGCCGTTCGGGGCTTTGGGGGCATCCTCAAAAGCAAGGAAGGAGAGGAGTTCATGCACAAATACGATCCGCGCAAATCGCTCGCACCCCGCGACATTGTGGCGCGGGCTATCGATAACGAAATGAAAATCCGGGGTGAAGACTGTATGTACCTCGATTGTCGGCACCTCAATCACGAGGACTTCGTTGCGCATTTCCCCACGATTTATGACAAGTGCAAAAGCATCGGCATCGATCCCATGAAGGACATGATCCCCGTAGCTCCCGCCTGCCATTACATGTGTGGAGGGATTAAGGTAGACGATTTGGGGCAAACCACCATTCAGCGCATGTACGCGGTAGGGGAGTGTACCTCCACTGGCTTGCACGGTGCCAATCGTCTGGCTTCCAACTCACTGCTGGAGGCGATGGTTTTTGCCCATCGCATTGCCGCTGATGTTTTGCCCAAAATCGACCAGTGGAGTATCCAAAAAGGCATCCCCGACTGGAACGCTGGGGGCACTACCGACCCCAAAGAAATGGTGCTCATCACCCAAAGCATCAAGGAACTCAAGGAGATCATGAGTAGTTACGTGGGCATCGTACGCTCCAATGTGCGTCTCAAACGCGCGCTGGATCGTCTGGAGTTGCTGTACCACGAAACAGAAGAAATTTACAATACCACCACGATCAGCCCACAGCTGTGTGAATTGCGGAATTTGATTACGATTGCGTATTTGATTACGCGTTCGGCGCGGTTGCGAAAGGAAAGCCGGGGGCTGCATTACACCACGGATTATCCGGAGAAGGCGGGGTTTGTGCAGGCGAATGTGATTTAGAGGGTATGCCCAACATTTACCAGATGAAGGTTTAACTCAGGTTCAAGAACTTTAACACTGACTGAAAATCATTGTAATACCCAACAACTTTGCCAGTCTTGTCCAGAATGACATAAGTGGGATAACCAAAAATACCCAAATCTTCGGTAAGTTTTTGAGTTCCATCTTGCCGATAATTCAGCCAATTGTACTCGTGTTGGCGAAGATAGGTCTGCCATTTTTTCTGGTTTAGGTCTGTGGAAATACCAATCATTTCAATGTTGTGTTGTTTCAACAGTGGCAGTTTTTCCTTAATTTCCTGATGCTGCTGAACACAGGGAGGACAAGCCAGAAACCACATGTCTAGCACCGTATAGTCTGCCGAAGTCAGGGCCAGGCTCCCTTTTTTTCCCTTAGGGTCGATACATGAGTACTGCTCTAACTGGAGTTGCTGGATATCCAGAATTTTGTCGATCCGCTCCAGTGAACGGTAAAATAAAAACCAGCTGAATTGGTTTCCCTGCTTTTCCAGATAAGGTTTCAATTTTAAGAGATTTAATTTTGAATTTTGATTGGTACGAACAAAGAGGTCGGCAGCTATCAAGGAGAAAGGATTTTGGATGTTTTTTTGCACGGACTCCAACAAAAATTCATTCAACCGGGTGGTGTCTTTTGCTTTGTACAAAGCAGCAGATTGCTTTCCATAATCGAGCACCTCGTAATATAAAGGAGCGTTGATGACTGTATCAATGACCAAACGTTGGGTATCCAGGTGCCCTTTAATGACAATGTTTGCCGCATCCAAAAAGATTTGTTGACTCAATATTTTCCCTCCAGCATGATAGCGAATATGGTAGCCATCTGCATTTTCCTTAGAAAAGGTAACATTGATGGTATCCTGATAAGGGAAGGTGTAAAACTGCTTTTTGCTCAAATCGAGGAACTCTACTTTGTCAATTTTCCGGGATAGTAAGTCTTTGGTGATGATTTGAATCTTGGTCTGGCTGAATAAAACAGATGAAAATAATAAGATGATAGAAAATAGGGCGACAGTTTTCATGTTGCTAAGTTTTAGTATATCGGAATGAGTAATGCGACGAAAATATAATGCTAATAAAGGGTTGGCGTTACACGAACGAAATAAAAATTTTGAACTCTTTAAATACATTTTGTCCTAAACGAAAAAAGCCCAGCAACTTGCTGAGCTTTTTTCGTTTAGGACGGGACTCGAACCCGCGACCCTCCCGACGACAAGTCGGGATATTCTAACCAATAGAACTACCGAATTTCTCAAAACAAAAAAAGCCCAGCGATATTGCTGAGCTTTTTTGCGGTCCGGACGGGACTCGAACCCGCGACCCCCTGCGTGACAGGCAGGTATTCTAACCAACTGAACTACCGAACCAACGGTATTTTTCGTTTCGATCTATTGGCGGTCCGGACGGGACTCGAACCCGCGACCCCCTGCGTGACAGGCAGGTATTCTAACCAACTGAACTACCGAACCATATTGGGCAGCCTTGCGGTTGCCCGATAGATCGAAACTTTTATATAGTAACAGAGGCGGCAAATTTGGCACCTCTGGAACGCACGCAGGCGCTTTTCGCTAGCGTGGCTGCAAATGTAAAGTGAGTTCTGCTAACTTGCAACTCATTTTCACCAAAAAATAAAAAAAAACTGCGCTTTCCATTTTCGATACAGGTAATTGTTAATTTTGCCCCTCTAATCTAATTGCACAGCTATGGTCTTTTTGGAGTTTGAAAAGCCGTTGGAAGTATTGTACGAGCAACTGGAAAAGCTCAAGGAAATCGGCGCTAGCGGAGAAATCGACGTTTCAGAGTCGATAAAAGCCCTGGAGACCAAGATTTCCGACAAGCGAAAGGAACTGTATGACAACCTTACAGGCTGGCAGAGAGTGCAGCTTTCGCGCCATCCTGAGCGGCCATATACCTTATTTTACATCAAGGAGATGTGCAACAAGTTCATCGAGTTGCACGGCGACCGCTATGTAAAGGACGACAAAGCCATTATCGGCGGTCTGGCCGAAATTGATGGTCAAACCGTAGTGATCCTGGGGCACCAAAAAGGAACCAACACCAAAATGCGGCAATACCGGAACTTTGGTATGGCCAACCCCGATGGATACCGCAAGGCACTGCGCCTAATGAAAATAGCTGAACGTTTTGGCTTTCCGGTCATTACCCTGATCGATACTCCGGGTGCTTTTCCGGGTTTGGAAGCTGAAGAACGTGGACAAGCCGAGGCCATTGCCCGCAACCTTTTTGAAATGGCCCAACTCAAAACCCAGATCATTTGTGTGATCATCGGGGAAGGAGCATCGGGTGGTGCGATTGGAATTGGGTTGGGGGATAAAGTATTTATGCTGGAAAACTCCTGGTATTCGGTGATTTCACCGGAAAACTGCTCGACCATTCTGTGGCGGACCTGGGACTACAAGGAACAGGCTGCGGAGGCCCTCAAATTGACGGCAGAAAACATGTACGCCAATGGCCTAGTTGATGGCATCATTCCAGAACCCATTGGTGGGGCGCATTCTGCGCCGGAAGAAATGGCACAGATTCTGAAGAACGCCATCATGAAGTCTTTAGCCGAGCTCAAGACCATGACTATTGACGAACTCATCGACACACGGGTGGATAAATATTCCAACATGGGCGAATACGAATACGTCGATGAACCTGTAAAAACGGAAGAAAAGTAAGCCCCTTTCAACGCAAAACAAATGGACATCATTCGCAATATTCAAAACTACTTTCGCAACAACACCCTCAAAAGCAAACTGCAACTGCAAAAAGTGCAGCAGCGCAAAAGGGTGAATTTTGAAGAAGCCCAAACCGTTGGCCTCATTTTTGACGCTACCGACAACGACAAGCGGCAAACCGCGCTCAGCTACGCCGAAAAACTCAGCAAACTGGGCAAAAAGGTAAAGCTTCTCGGCTTTTTTGACAGCAAGCAAGACAGTCCCGACTTTACCTTTGGGTATTTTAACCGCAAAAACATCGACTGGGCACTACGCCCGGGGGGGAAAAGTGTAGAAACCTTTTTGCAAGGTGCCTACGACATCCTGATCACCCTCAACCCCCTGACCAATCAGCATGTGGAGTACATCTCCGCACTGGCCAATGCCCACCTCAAAATCGGCCCGAGTACCAATAACATTTACTGCTACGATCTGATGATCGATGTACGCAATAAAAATAGTGTGATGGACTTCATCCGCGAGATGGAGCAGTTGTTGACCAAGACAAATATCAAACATGGGGCTAGCAAAGTTTAGAGGAACGGGTGTAGCACTGATTACCCCTTTTCGCAACAAAGCAGTAGATTACGATGCCCTCGAAACCATCATTGAGCATGTCATCCAAGGGGGCGTCGACTATATTGTGTCGCTGGGCACCACTGGAGAGGCCATTACGCTCAGCAGCAAGGAATGTCGGGAGGTATTTGATTTTAC
>JAAFHQ010000034.1 GCA_013298445.1 Chitinophagales bacterium
TGCGGCCTGTGGACTACTGCTTGGGCGAGCCTGGCAACACCTTTTTTGGGACGCCCCTTACCGCGAATTTTTGTGGGATGAATATTGGATGAAAGACCTGGTTTCAATGGTTTTGGGGCTGAGCTGGTCTGAATACGTGGGGAATCCCTTATACGATGAGCGAATTCAGTTTTTTTCAAAGGGGATGGGGTGGTTTTATTTACTAGCTGTCGTCGCAGCGCTAGGCATCAAATGGTTTCCTCGCCTGGCCCGCGCCATCTTAACTACGGCTAGTGTGACATTATTGATTTTGGCATTGATCGTTTGGAAAGAACAGGGGTGGCAAATCGGGCAACTGTTGGAGCAAAGTTTGCAGTGGACTACACCATTATTATTAGCGCTGTGCAGTAAAGGGCCGATTCCCGAACGATGGATCCGATATGTGACCAGAATAGCTATTTCGGCTACTTTTATTGGGCATGGTTTGTACGCTTTGGGCTACTATCCGATACCTGGCAATTTTTTAGAAATGACCATGCGTTCGCTCAGCATAGGAGAAGACCTTGCCCGGCAATTTTTATTCCTGATTGGTGTATTGGACGTATTGGCAGCCTTGGGAGTGCTTTGGCCCAGAAGGTTCAAAACTGCAATATTTACCTACCTGATTGCCTGGGGACTGTTGACCTCCCTGGCACGCGTGTGGGGTTATTTCAGTTTTGAGTTTTTTGAAAACTGGTTACAAATGTGGGTGTTCGAATTGCTCATCCGTTTTCCACATTTTTTAGTGCCCTGGTTTTTATGGAAGAAGGAGAGTTGAAAAAAATTCACTCACCAATCCCATTAGGTTTGCACCGTAACTGGTGAGTGAAAGTTCTTTTATGCAAACGCTACATTGCCAAAATGGCAGCCATTTTAATCAATTGATTGTTAATGGCTTTTTCCGTAAAGATAGCATCATAAAAGGGCGTATAAACAATTTCATCGTTAACGATCCCCGCCATCACGTCCGCTTTGCCTTGTACCAAGCCTTCCACTGCGGCATGGCCCATCCGGCTAGCCAGCATCCGGTCGAGGTGACTGGGTGCTCCGCCCCGTTGCAAGTGCCCGATGACTGCAACACGAATGTCAAATGCACCAGGCATTTTTTCATTGACCTTGTTGGCGATCTCATTTGCACTTCCTAAGGTGCTGCCTTCAGCAACAATGATCAAGCTAAAGAGTTTTTTACGTTTGGCACTGCGTTGGAGGACTCCTACTACGTCTTCGATGCTAACGCTGATTTCCGGAGTGACCACACTTTCTGCTCCACTGCCAATACCCGTGTGGAGCGCGATATAGCCAGCATGACGGCCCATCACCTCTACAAAAAAGACCCGGTCGTGGGAGTCGGCCGTATCGCGAATTTTATCAACAGCCTCAATGGCGGTATTTACTGCAGTATCAAAACCAATGGTGTAATCGGTTCCGTACAAGTCATTGTCGATGGTGCCAGGCAAGCCAATAATTGGAATGCTGTGCTCCTGCGCAAAAATGTTGGCTCCAGTAAAAGTTCCGTTGCCCCCAATGGCTATACAAGCATCTATGTCGAATGCCTTTAGCGATTCGTAAGCGGCTTTGCGGCCTTCGGGAGTCATAAAACGTTTGCTCCGTGCCGTTTTGAGGATGGTTCCTCCCCGGTGGATAATGTTGGCAACGTCTTTGCGCTCCAAACGTTTAAAATCGCCATCAATCATACCTTCGTAACCACGAGAAATACCATAAACATGTAGGTCGTGGAAGGAGGCTGTACGAACCACTGCACGAATAGCCGCATTCATCCCCGGAGCATCTCCTCCTGAGGTGAAAACGGCAATGCGTTTAATGTCTGTTTTCATCACTTGTAACTACTTGTTGGGTTATCCGTTTGTCCTATGCATTGCGGCTCAACTCATGAGCGCGGTGGAATTGCACCAATGTATCAATGGGCTTCAAGATAAACACTCCCGGCTTCATTCCACGCTCTTCCAGGATAATTTTTACAATATCTTGAAAGTAATAAGCTACTGAACCAATAAAATGGATCGGCAGATTGAGGTGCCCAGGGTATTTGCGCACATTGCGATCAATAAATTCCGCAAAGGATTGGTAAATGAGTTTCTGGATAAAAAAGTGGTTTCGGAACTCGCCCAAAAATTTGGTGAAAGAGGCGAGATATACATTTGGTTGTGGCTTGCTGTAGACGTTGTCCAAAATTTCGTCCTTTCCTCCAGGAACCTGCTCCTCCAGTGCTTTTTCGAGATCGGGGGGAAGTTCACGGTAAAAATAGGCCCGGATCAATGCTTTGCCTAAATGAGCACCACTGCCTTCGTCACCTACAAAATAGCCGAGATTGGTGACGTTATCGGTTACATCCTTGCCATCAAACAAACATGTATTCGACCCTGTACCAATGATGCAGGCGATACCTGGATCACGGCCACAAGTTGATCGAGCAGCTGCCAGCAGGTCGTGTTCCACCTCAACATGGGCGTTGGGAAACAAGCGCCGCAATGCCCGGGCGATTTTTTCAGCCTTGGCATGATCCCACACAGCAGTACCATAATAGTACATGGCACTTACCTTTGATAAATCTACTTGGTGCTTGTCCAGTTCTTCTTTGCTTTTGTCGTAGATCAAATCTTCACTGTGATAAAGGGGATTGAAACCCATGGTGTGCAGCAAAAGTGCTCCTTCATCGGTTAAAAGCATCCAATCTGTTTTGGTCGATCCACTGTCGGCTACAATGATCATAGGTCTCAGCGCTGTTTTAGGACTGTTTTTTGGAAATCTGTTGGGTAAAGGTAGTGTAAAAGCTACACTAAGTAAAATTGAAGCTCTGTTTTTTTAACCACAAAAAGTTTTACTAATTGTTTGTTTAAAAACAATTTTGTTTTAATTTTGTTGACACAAAAAACATCATTTGCCATGAAGCAGTACAATACACACACCCAACATTTAGGAAGTCGAGCCTTTTTGCAAGAAAATCAACTATTTGCATGGGTAAGCCGCAACTGGTTTAACAGCATCTTACTGTACCTTGCCGGTCACCTTTTGTTTCAAAGAGACCTTAGTCTACAAATAAATATGGATGGCACCGTCGAAAAAAAAATGGTGATGGCCACCCAAACCAGTTTAGAAAATTCCATCAACAGTCAACAAGCGGTATTTGTACCAGCTATTAATATCAGCCAATTGATCAAAAAAAGTGCACCTAAAACGAGCACAACAACAAAAACAGAGCCAACATTTAGCGTATCCAATTTGACGCCCGCGTTAAGCCAGAATAAGGGTGGGGGAGAAGCGCGAGGAGAAAAAGCCCAAACGATGCAAGCCTATATTGATAAATATGCCCCAGCAGCCATTCGTTCGATGAACAAATATGGCATACCTGCCAGCATTACCTTAGCTCAGGGATTGTTGGAGTCGAACGCTGGGGAAAGCAAACTAGCACTGGAATCGAACAACCACTTTGGCATAAAATGCCGGCGCAAATGTAAAGGTTGTACTTGCCGAAACTACACCGACGACGATGTTTATGACATGTTCCGGGTTTTTGATTCTGCATGGGAAAGTTACGAAGAACACTCTATTTTATTGAGCAGTCCTCGTTATGAGCACTTACAGAAATTTGGTAAAGATTACAAGAGTTGGGCTTATGGCTTGAGGAGAGCCGGCTATGCTACGGATAAAACTTACGGGCAAAAACTGATAAGACTCATTCGTAATTTGAACCTGGAAAGGTATGATGGATAATGCCGCATTGTAGAGACGCACGGCCGCGCGTCTCTACAGTGCGTTGCGCAATCAAATTATCGTTTAAACCCTTCGGGTACTTTAAAATCTTTTTGAAAAATCGACCAAGGGATTTCCTTGTATTTACCTGTTCCAAAATAGGAGGAAATCATTAAGAGTTCTTCGGCATCCCGATAACCAGGAATAGGCTGAATCATTTCCATGTTTTCATCCAAAAACACCAGAGAAGGAAAACTCAAATGTCCGCGTAAGAATTCTTCAGCCAATTCGTGGTGACCACCTTTGGATGTACGCACATAGCGAAATTCTTTTCCTTTGTATTCCAATGGTTCCTTGGATTCGGCATCCAATTTGACCAGGTAGTAATTATCGTTAAGGTATTTAGCGAGGTAGGAGTTGCTAAATGTTTCAGCATCCATTTTTTTACACCAACCACACCAATAAGTGAAAACATCCAAAAGGATTTTTTTCTTTTCCTTTTTGTTCAATTCGACAGCTTCTTCCCAACTCACCCAATTAAGGGTTACTGCCTGGCTACGAACGGGGGTACGAGGGGTTATGCCTTTTGCGGTTACACCAGATTTTGGTGTTGTACCTTTTTTCAAAAGCAGTTGTTCCTGCGCCCTTACAACCGTAATATTTAAGCCAATCATCAGAACCATGGCGAAACACATACCCAATCTGCTCATCTCAGCAATGTTTGTTTTCTCTGCAAAATTAGTAAATGTTGGCGAGCCATCCACTCACTGTAAACTAAAGACAAAAGTAAAACACTTTGGTCACCTGATTTATGGTACAAATGGTAAACCTTAAAATAAGTTTAACGTCTGTGAATATTTCGATAAACTTTTAGTTCATCCAAACCTAAAGGCATTTTTTTTACCGGGATACCTGGTATTACTGGGGCAGGGATACCGTCTTCTAAAATGTTTTGCCCCACCAAAACCCTGGCTTCATCCCACATTTGTGCAGCAATAACACTTTCTAATATTTTTGCCCCTCCTTCAATCAAAACTACTCCTAATTTGTACTCCACCCATAAAATGTGCATCAATTTTTCCCAAAAGGAGGCATCGAAGGGCAATTGGAGGTATTGAACTTGTTCCGAAATAGGATTTTCGGGGATTTGCTCTGAAACAATCAAAGTTTTTTTTCCATCCGAAAAAACCTTTAAACCTGAAGGTAAGTTCAACTTTCGATCCAAAACAATGCGCAGAGGAGATTTACCAAAATAATGTCGGTTGTCCAATTGAGGATCGTCCATTAAAGCGGTGGTGGTGCCTATTAAAATGGCATCAGCTTCACTACGCCAGCGGTGTACCAAGCGTTTGCTTGCCGCCTGAGTGATCCAAAACTGACTCCGATCCTGTGGTGCAAAGTTTCCATTGCTGCTTACTGCCATTTTTAAAATGATGTAAGGTCTATGCAGACTGACTGCAACATTTCGAGTTGCAGCTAATGCTTTTCCTTCTTCTTCCAGAACTCCAGTAACCACTTCAACGCCATGTTCCCGCAATATCCCAACTCCTCGCCCTCGGACTTCCGGGGTAAGGTCCAAACAAGAAATTACCACTTTAGGAATTTTTTCCTGAATGATCAAATTGGTACAGGGAGGAGTTTTACCGTAAATGCAACAAGGTTCAAGGGAAACATATAAGGTAGCCTGGGCTATGAATGCCCGATTAGGTGCAGCTACTGATGCTACAGCATTGACCTCTGCATGTGCCCCCCCATAACGCTGATGGTACCCCTCGCCAATGATTTTGCCTTGGTAAACCAACACAGCCCCCACCATCGGATTGGGAGAAACGGCTCCCGCACCCAGGCGCGCCAAGTCGAAACTCCTTCTTATAAAGAAATTTTGCTCTTTTCCCATATTTTTTTTCGCTTTTGCTGCCATACGACAAAGAAAAATATACCTTTTACGTAAATATTGTTGAATAAATGTTAACCGTTTTTTGATTTTGTTTATCTTTAGAGCTGTAAATTCCAGCCCATTGAACAAAGAGAACCAGCTCTTGGATCGAATAGAACTACTTGTCCTAGGAAAAACTTGCTAACTTCCCTAAACCTATAATAGTACAGCATTCAGTGTCGACTTGTGCAATCCCTTAGAACAGAAAGGTTTAACATTCTGTGCCTTATTTTGAATAACTAAAATTTTGAGAGCGTGCTTTACAAAGTTAAATTGAAAAACGCAGAAGAGTCGGTCCTGTTGGACGACAAAATCTACGAGTTTCTTACCACTGACCCGTATCTTGTTAAGGTAGATTTCATTAACAACCTCCGGCGTCACTCCAGTGGCTGCGCAGTTTTCCAAAAGACCTGGAAAAAAGCGGATGGAGGGTACAAAACCGAAACCATTTATCTGCACAAAATTATTGCAGAAAAGTTTCTGGTGGATACTAAGGGTGGCGATAAGAACTTGGTAGGTGCTAAAAACGGCAATAAACTAGATTGCCGGATGGAGAACCTCATTTATAGATCCCGTTCCGTAGCGAGCCGAAAACGGAAAACCAGCAGCAAAGTTGGCTATACTGGGGTTTATAAAGAAAACAACCGTTACCGGGCAGTTATCTCTGTCAATCGAAAATCAGTACACATCGGCATGTTTGCTTCGGCCGAAGAAGCTGCCTTGGCTTACAACAAAATGTCGCGAAAATTATACGGTGATGACGGCAAATTAAATGCCATTAAATCATCGAGAAAAGGTGAAGAGGAGACTCCTATCGATCTTTCTCAAGTCATCGAAGTACCCAATACAGGGGTAAAGTCCAAAAGGGGACGCAAACCAAAAAATTACGTTCCCTAATTGAACAAAGCGCCTGAATGATTGCACATCACTTCAGGCGCTTTCTTTTATGGCTTTGGTCATTTCCCGTTTCCCGGGAGGCCCGGGCATTCGCTCCACTACAAATCCGACGGATTTAAGTGTTCTTTTAAATTCTCCTTTGGCACAATAGGTTACCAAAACGCCACCTGGCTTTAACGCATCGTACATTTTTTGCATGATGGGAGCAGTCCACAATTCTGGCTGGGCACTGGGTGCAAAAGCGTCGAAATAAACCAGATCGAATCGAGGTTCAAATTGAAGCTCTTCCAAATTTCCCAATCTTTTTTGCAGCTTAAAATGTGGAGCAAGTGCGGTTTCTTGTTCCCATGGCAATTGGTGCATCTGTGTAAACACTGCATTCAACTCAGCATCCCTTTTATCGATCAGTTGAGGATAATTCAGGTTTTGCGCGGCCAGTATTGAAATTGGGAATTCTTCAATGGCTTCATAATACACCTCTACCTGGCGATTGGCCGTTTCATGGTAGGTAAGCAAAGTATTGAGCCCAGTTCCAAAACCCATTTCCAGGATCGAAATTTTCGTTGGTGTATTCAGCAAAAGCGGATATAGACCAGCCTGGATAAAAACGTGCCGTGATTCGGTGATGGCACCGTACTTGGAGTGGTAGCTTACCCCAAAGCGAGATGCAGTAATGGAGTGTGAACCATCTTGTGTTACGAAGATTTCATCATTAGCTGCGTCATCGCTCATTGGTGTATTGGCTACAGAGATAGATTAAAAAAACAGCGCAACAGCGGTTTTGATGGCTTCAGTAATCAGGTCAGTAAAAGAAAAATTGGATGGACATCCATAGCCCCGATTGCAGGAAAATGTGAGCGCAAGCACTGCACAAGCCAACAAGATGTTCTGAGATTTTTTGATTTGGATTTTCATATGTTCAGTCTATTAGCAAAAAAATGAATGTACAATTCGTCCAAACAAACGCAAAGGCAATTGGTTTTATTTTAGCACTTTGCTTTTCGGTACAAAAGTAGAGATTTTTTCTATTTTTGCTGCGCCTAAATTCAATAGGGCAAAAGCACAAGCTTTAAAATTGACAAAAACTGCATATGAGTAGAGAACTTGCGCTTCGTGATGCACTCAGAGAGGCATTGATAGAAGAGATGCGCCGGGACGAAACCGTTTTCCTGATGGGAGAAGAAGTAGCCCAATACGATGGTGCATATAAAGTGAGTAAAGGTTTGTTGGATGAATTTGGTCCAAGAAGGGTGATCGATACCCCAATTGCAGAGCTAGGTTTTGCTGGCATTGGTGTAGGGGCGGCCATGAACGGTTTGCGCCCAGTGGTGGAGTTCATGACCTGGAATTTTGCCATCCTGGCTTTTGACCAAATCGTCAACAATGCCGCCAAAACCCTTTCTCAGTCGGCTGGTCAATTCAACTGCCCGATTGTTTTCCGTGGCCCTTCTGGTGCCGCAGGTCAGTTGGCACAACAACACTCTCAGACTTTTGAAAGCTGGATGGCGAATGTACCTGGCTTGAAGGTCATTTCCTGTATTGATCCAGCTGACGCAAAAGGTTTACTGAAATCTGCAATCCGCGACAATAACCCGGTTTGCATCATGGAATCAGAGCTTTTGTACGGGCACAAAGGAATTGTTCCAGAAGGAGAGTACCTGGTTCCAATTGGCAAAGCGGCGATACGCCGGGAAGGTACCGATGTAACTTTGATTTCTTACAACAAAATGGTGTTGGTTGCCCTGGATGCAGCCACCGAATTGGCAAAAGAAGGCATTTCTGCCGAAGTGATCGACTTGCGTACCATTCGTCCTTTGGATATAGAAACCCTGATCAATTCAGTTAAAAAAACCAATCGCTGCGTAATAGTAGACGAGGCCTGGCCATTTGCCAGCGTGTCTTCAGAAGTAGCCTACACCCTTCAAAGGCTGGCTTTCGATTACTTGGATGCTCCGATTGTAAGGGTTAGCTCAGCGGATACTTCTTTACCCTATGCGTCTACTTTGGTGGATGCATATATGCCTAACCCTAGCAAGGTCATTAAGGCGGTGAAGGAAGTGATGTATGTGAAGGGTTGAGGAGTTGAGGAGTTTAGAAGTTGAGGCTCCGCAAGCGGCACAAACTCAACTTCTAAACTCCTCAACCGCTCAACTGTTTAACTAAACCGCAGGTGCGGCTGAGAATTGTCAATTACCAGTATCTCCATTATATTATCCCGATTCAGCACGCCGATCAATTTTCCTCCTTCAAAAATCGGGGCAATTTCTACATTTTCATCGGTCATTTGGTCATATACATCATCCAGAGGCATTTGTGGTTCCAGGCGCAAGATGTTGTGATTCATCACTTCACTCAGGTTGGCTTCCTTTCCAAAATGCCCCAAACCTTCAATCATTTCATTGCGGGTTAGTGTCCCTACCACCTGCTCGTTTTCCAGTACAATAAACTCTTTTTCTTGTCCATCCAATAAAAGGCGTACCGCAGTACCAATGGTATCGGTACTTTGCAGAGGAGTGAACTGGTGCATGATGGCGTCTTGTACCTTATATTTAGACAATGCCGAACGGGTTGATTCATAATTGCCTTCGGCACCAGCCCCCAGGTAAATGAACACGCCAATGAAAACCAACCAGATATTCCCACTTAAACCAAATAAAACGAGGCCAATCGCCAACAATTGTCCAATCCGAACTGCAATGTTTGTGGCTTTGTAGCGACCGTATTTCATAGCCAATAGTGCACGCAATACCCGTCCGCCGTCCATAGGAAAAGCTGGAATCAGGTTGAAGGAAAACAACATGACATTGGTAGTAAACAAGGAATAGATCATATTGTCATTGCTAACCGGGCTCCACCAATCAGAAATGGCGGGTACATGGCCAGTGAAAGCCAAGAGAATCAAAAAAAGGATGGCCAAAACAAAATTGACGGCTGGGCCCGCAAATGCAATAAGCATTTCTTGCCAGGGCTTTTCGGGAATGTGCTCCATCGCCGCAACCCCACCTATAGGAAGTAGAGTAATGTGATTGGTTTTGACTCCAAAACGTTTGCCCATCAAGGCATGACCAAATTCGTGAAGAAGGACGAACAAAAAAAGCAGTACAATGAAGATAAAACCGTTTAAACTACCTTCGGAGCTTCCGATGGTACGAATTCCAGCCACAAATACTCCAAGGAGCAATACAATAAAGGTCCAATGCAAAAACACGTCAATGCCAGCAATTCTGGCTATTTTAAGCGACCATTTCATGGCAAGTGAGGTTTTGTAATGTGATTTCCGCCCAAAAGCGACCTCAAGTTACAAAACCATCCCCATGCATCACTGTTCTTGTGGGATTTTCTTTACGAGGCGCTGATCGATTAGGAGTTGTGCATCTTTAGCGTCCTTTTTAAATTCAACCCCTTTTCGAGTAAAGCCTCTTTCCTTCAACTCATCTCCAGCCTTGTCTAAAAACAAAGGATCGTCCATTTTTTGGTAACGTTTCAAAGTGTCAATACTTTTCACTGCACCATCAATGTTGTTCACTTTGATTTGGACAATGGCCCGATTTCTCAAAGCAACAGTATCGTGTGGCTTTTTGTCTAAAATTTGATCATAGTACTGAATCGACTTGCGGTAATCCTTTTTCCTGGCGTGTGCATTGGCCAAGGTCATGGTTGCCATCGATTCCGCATTGCTCTTTTTTGTGCTTTTGGCGGCAATACTATTGCCCTCAACGGTTTCTTTTAAAGCTTTTTCGGATAATGCTATTGCACCAGGGGCATCATTAACTACAAGTACTCTGGCCGCAATGATCAGTGCAGCATGTTTGATACTGGCCTGGAAGCTTCCCTGGTTTCTAAATTGCAACATGCTATCGAGGTCTGCTTGTTGATCTTTGTTGAGCTGGGGCTCATAAAAATTGAGATCAATTTCACTGTTGTCAAATACCCGACCCCAAATGACCATTCTGGCCTGGCATTTTTCTATCATGGCCTTGGCAACCGACATGTCTACCGAGCCTTTGATTTTGGTCACCAATGCCGCATCTCCATTGTATTGATTGCGGGCAAAAAGGCCATCAATTTCTTCTACCAGCAATTGATCGGTAATGGAATCCTTTGGATTGAGCGTAGTGAATTGAAAAATAGCAATAGGGTATATTGCTTTTTTATCAAAAGTGGGACAAGTAAAGATAGGAATATCCACCACTTGGGTCGTATCACCAAGGTTTGGCTTTGGATCGATTGGATCTGTTTTTGGATTTAATCCTCGCACAACAAACACTGCTACCAGGGTCAATACTGCACCACCAGCTGCATACCACCACCAAACCCGCCGATTGGGCACCGAAGTAGAAGTGACACCCCGATCAATTTGTTCCAGGATTTCGAGTACTTTGTTGATGGCTTTGTTGTTGGCCAAACGGATTTGGTCTTCGGTCAGCAAGCCTTGAAGTTCCTTTTCCTTGATTTGGTTGAATTCACTTTGAGCAACTTGTGCAGCACGGTAGAGTGGGGAATACTGATCAATTTGGCTTTCCAAAAAAGCGACCAGCTGGTCCAATGCTTCATCCACCTTTCCTTCAGCAACCAACTCTTTAATTTCAGTTTTCATGACCAATATTTTTGGAGCTTAACGGCCATCCTTGACAATTTGATGACACTTTGAGCTTATAACTCGTTTTTGGCAAAAAGTGACGTAAAATAACGGATGTTTCACAAACTCTTAACTCAAGAATAGCGAAACTATGCGGAATTGTTAAGATTTTTATAGAACTTTCATCAATCCGCTCTGTCATGAAACTTAATGCACTACTACTTCCACTTTTTTTGCTTAGCCTATTTGGCCTCAATTCCTGCAACAAATCCGGGCAAAGTTCCCTGAGTCTGGGACGTTATGGCCAAGTCCAAAAATTATTGCTACCCAATGGCTGGTCGCTTACCCCGGTAGGAGAACAACTTGAACTGGGGGATTTACCCCTAAATATGCTGCTTTCCAGCGATAAAAGCCGTGCGATTGTCAGCAACAACGGCCAATCCAAACACAGTTTGATGTGGATTGATGCCAAATCTCGTAAAGTCCTCCATGAACTCGACATTCCAAAAGCCTGGTACGGCCTGGCTTTGAGCAAAGATGCCAAGACCCTGTATGCATCCGGTGGCTACGACAACCAAATCCGCATTTATAACATTGACAAGGACCGCCTCAAATTGCGCGACAGCCTGGTTTTGGGTAACCGCTGGCCGAGAGGTGCCGCTTCACCAGCCGGAATGGCGCTATCTGCTCAGGAAGATCGTTTGTACTGTGTAACCAAAGGTGACAGCTCTTTGTACACTTTCAATACACAAAACAAACAGCTCGAAAAAAGGATCAAGCTCAAAGCGGCGGTATACACCTGCATCCTGGCTCCAGATGGTAAAAAACTCTACCTCTCGATTTGGGGAGGTGCGGCCATTGCCGTTTACAATCCTGAAACGGCCAAAATCGATGCGGAAATCAACGTGGGCTCTCACCCCAACGAAATGGTTTTCAGCAAGGATTCCCGCTATCTATATGTTGCTTGTGCCGACGACAACGCTGTTTCTGTAGTCGATCTGCAATCTGGGCAAGTGGTAGAAACCATCGTGGCTGCACTTTATCCTGAGGCACCCATCGGATCTACCACCAACTCAATTGCCTTATCTGAAGATGGCAAAATGCTGGCTGTGGCCAACGCCGACAACAACTGTTTGGCCTTGTTTGATGTGAGTGAAGCACGCAAAACCAAATCCTTGGGTTTTGTGCCAACTGGCTGGTATCCTACTTCTGTTCGTTTTGTGGGTGATCAATTGTGGGTGACCAACGGAAAAGGGCTGACATCCAAAGCAAACCCCAATGGGCCTAACCCTTATAAGGCTAGAACCAAGGATACCGAATACATTGGAGGCTTGTTCAAAGGCACCTTGTCCTTTATCCCGGTTCCCACCCTTGAAGAACTTCCTGCCTTCACCAAATTGGTTTACGGGAATACGCCCTACCGGAAAAACAAAGAAATGCAAGCGGATGGGGAAACAGGTAACCCAATCCCCCGGAAAGTGGGCGATCCTTCTCCCATCAAATATGTCTTTTACATCATCAAGGAGAATCGAACTTACGATCAGGTTTTTGGTGACATCAAAGCAGGCAATGGAGATCCTTCGCTTTGCCTATTTCCCGATTCAGTATCGCCCAACATGCACAAACTTGCCCGGGAATTTGTCTTGCTCGACAATTTTTATGTTGATGCTGAAGTAAGCGCCGATGGCCACAACTGGTCTACTTCAGCCTACGCCAACGATTATTTAGAAAAGACCTGGCCAACCAATTACGGTGGTAGAGGGGGTAACTACGAATACGAAGGTTCCAAAGAAATTGCTTGGTCGAAGGGAGGATTTTTGTGGGACAAATGTAAAGCTGCAGGGTTGAGCTACCGCAGTTACGGCATTTGGGCCGATTACGGGGAAACGTATATGCCCAACCTGAAAGGGCATTTATGTGCCAAATTTCCTGGCTACGACCTTTCCATTCAGGATATTTTGCGTTTTGAGCTTTGGAAGGCAGATTTTGACTCGCTCCTGGCCATCAATCAGGTGCCACGCATGAACTTTGTACGTTTTGGCAACGATCATACTGCGGGCGCCAGGGTAGGAGTACCTTCCCCAGCCGCGATGGTGGCCGACAATGATTTAGCGGTTGGCCGTTTTGTTGAACACCTTTCCAAAAGTAAAATCTGGAAAGAATCTGCCGTTTTTGTCCTGGAAGACGACGCCCAGAATGGTCCCGATCACATCGATGCACACCGCTCGCCCTGCTTGGTGATCAGCCCATATACCAAACGAAAACACGTGGAAAGCAGCATGTATTCCACAACCAGTGTATTGCGTACCATGGAATTGATTCTGGGTTTGAGCCCGATGAGTCAATACGATGCTGCGGCCAGACCGATGTATGCTTGTTTCAGCAAAAAACCGGACTTTAGCGCATATGAAGCAAAGAGCAATCAAATCAGCCTGACCATGCGCAATACCATTGATGACTATTGGTCCAAGCTTTCTTATTCGTTTGATTTGGAAAAAGAAGACCGTGCGCCTGACCTGGCCTTTAATGAGGTGATCTGGAAAGCAGTGCGGGGTAGAAACGCCAAAGTTCCTGCGCCACGCAGAAGTGCTTTTGTCATTCCGATCCAGGATGAAGAAGAGTAATAAATGTAACTTTTTACTCCAGACAAGGTGGTGAATCAGTTGGAGCAACAATTTGGTTCGCCCCCTTGTTATACAAATATTAACAATTTGTTTGTACTATTGAAAAAATTCAGTGCGTTTTTCTGTAAACTTGCTGAAGGTTTTACGTCTAAACGTTGTATTTGTTTTACCCAAAAAATCAAAAAAATGCGGAAGATACTGTTTCTACGCGTGTTGCCACTGTTTGCGGTGGCGTCTATGCTTTCCCTGAATTCTTGCGCGGTTGTGAATCCAGTTTCTGGCAAAAAACAACTGCTTGTCATGTCCGAGCAGGAAGAAATTGCCCTGGGCAAATCCTCTGACCCACAAGTGATCGCCGAGTTTGGCAGTTATGATGACCCAAAACTACAGGCTTTCATCAATGAAAAAGGCCAGGAAATGGTCAAAGTGTCGCACCGCCCGGCCTTGCCTTTCCAATTTAAAGTAGTGGATTCTGATGTGGTGAATGCCTTCGCCTTACCGGGTGGTTATGTTTATTTTACCCGGGGCATCATGGCTCATTTCAACAATGAAGCAGAATTTGCCGGGGTTTTGGGCCACGAGATTGGTCACGTTACCGCCCGTCATGGAGCACTGCAGCAAAGAAGCCAGATTTTGAGTGGAATTGGACTGATTGGGGTACTGATTGCAGTGCCCGGTGCGGCCCAATTCGCCGAACCCTTGTCCCAAGGCATGCAATTGTTGTTGCTAAAAAACAGCAGGGATCACGAAAGCCAATCCGACGAACTTGGGGTAGAATACTCCACTAAAATTGGCTATGATGCCAAGGAAATGGCAGACTTTTTCAGCACCATCGACCGTTTGAGTGGTGGCCCGGAAGGCCGGGTGCCCAATTTTTTGTCTACTCACCCCAATCCTCTGGATCGTTTCAAAAGGGTAGGGGAGTTGGCCGATGCAGAGCAAAAAAAGACCAACAATTATAATTTGGCAATTAACCGCGATAAGTATTTGCGGATGATCGATGGGATTGTTTACGGCCCGGATCCCAAACAAGGATATGTCCTCAATAACGTTTTTTACCACCCAGAACTCAAGTTCCAATTCCCAGTTCCTGCTGATTGGCAATTGCAAAACTCGCCCCAACAAGTGGCCATAGCACCGAAGGATGGTAAAGCAGCCATTATATTCAATTTGGCACCTGAAAAATCCTTGCGTGACGCGGCAAACAAAACCATCAGCCAAGATTCTTTGAAACTGATTGATTCACAGAATTTGACAGTCAATGGTTTCCCAGCCATTGCCATGGTGGCAGAACAAACCACCAAAACCCAGCAAGGCACCCAAACTTTGCGCATCAACATTTACTGCATTCAATACGACAACAACATCTACCGCTTCTATGGTATGGCCACCGCGGCAGATTACAATACGTATGCACTGACGTTCCAGAACACTTTCAAAAATTTCCGCGAATTGACCGACCCAGCCCGGATCAACGTGTATCCTGAGCGGGTAAGCATCAAAACGGTGAACCGTACCGCTACCTTGGCGGATGCCCTGAAAAGCTTCGGCGTAACCGACAAACGCCTGGAAGAGCATGCAATTTTGAATGGCATGCAACAGAAGGACCAGGTGACAGCGGGGATGTTGATTAAAGTGGTGGAGAAGGGGAGTAAGTAATCTTATAATATTCGCCTCAGTCTTAAAAGAGTATTGACTGAGGCGATTTTAATTTATACCTGATGAGAATAGTTGCCATCTTATTTTTGAGCCTTTTGAGTTTTCAACTCTTTTGTCAAAATGACGAATACATTGTGAAGCTAAGAGAGCTCTGGAAAATAACTGGGGAAAACAAACAATTTGAGGATGCATTCCAAAAAATGATGGAATTTAGAAACAATTCCTTTAAAGACCTGAAAGATGCGGAGTGGGATGCTATTTCACCTTCGATTAGATCAGATTTTTTTGCTATTTTGGAAAGAAGCCTTAAACCCATTTATGAAAAGTATTTCACCCTGGATGAAATAAATAAGATTCTGGAATTCGCGAATTCCAAAGCGGGCAAAAAATTTCTTCAAGGAATACCCGAATTCACAAAAGAAGTTGATGTTTTCAGTGAGCAGATCAATGATATTTTCGAAGACATTGCTCTAAAAAAATTAGTTAGCATTAAAAAAGTAAGAGAAAGTATTTCTGCTGATTTTTGTAAAAAGTATAAGACTGGAGAGTTCAGGTTCAAACTCCCAAATGGGGAATTGCTTACCATTAAACGTGATGAAAATTCCCATACAGAGTACCGAGGAAAATCATTCGCCAAATATAGAATAGATTGGGAATCTGATTGTTCATATGTTCTCAATCTTTTGGAAACCAATGATCCAGATGTAGAAAAAGTGTTAAAAGGAAAAAAAATAATCGCGGTAATTACAGAGCACACTGGAAATTCATACCAATGTTTAACTGGCATTGAAGGAGAAGAAATGTACGAAGTAGTTATTGAGAAGGTAAAGTAGTTATCTGCACTTTACCCTACCTCACATCGACAAAGTTCCTAACCACAACATGGTCTTTAACTTAGCCATTGGATATTCTTTTTAAGGTTGCTTATGCCTATGTTTTTTCAATAAATGCATAACAAACCATGTGGCAAATGCCCATGTGTGCATCTTCAACACGTCCATAATGGGTCTCGTCTACGGCGATAACAAAATCAGCCAAGTCGGCCAATTGACAAGGGCGGGAGCTCACGAGCGCAATCACAAAGACCCCATGCTCTTTGGCCCATTTGGCGGCTTTGACCAGGTTCGGCGAGTTGCCACTCACACTCAGCAGCATCAAGAGATC
>JAAFHQ010000350.1 GCA_013298445.1 Chitinophagales bacterium
CCCCGATAATCAGCAGTTTTCCTCCGTTTTGGGCATAGGTTTTTAATTCCTGTAAAAAATCGGGTTCCAGATAGCTCCATTCGGGGATTACAATCAGGGGGTATTTGGCCAGGTTACCTTTCAGGTGGTGCTCCGCCAGGACTTCCACCGCATTTTGTCCATCCATCAAAGCCGTTAAAATGGCCCTGCTCGCTTCGGCGATGCCATTGCCGTAAATGCTGGAACTGAACTTTTTGTAACTGGCCAATGAGTACAATAGCGCAATTTGAGGAACTGCCTGGGCACCCTGGGTATACGCTTGTCTGGCCCGGGCAAATTTGGCCAACTCCGCCATGGTTTTTACTTGTTGCGTCCGAATAGACGCGTCCCGGTTTTGGGTGAAATAACATTGGTAGCTGCCGCCAGTGGCGATCACTTCGGCAATTTCCTGGCTCAGGTTCAGCGCAGTTTTAGGCCCATGATTGCCCGTATTCCAGGCAGTATTGAAACTCCAGGACATCAAATCCCAGGGCTTTTTGTAGCTGCGCGACTGGGCCGCCAGTACCCTGGATTCAAACAATGCAGAGTTCACCCCGTTCATGGGCGTGAGGTCGCCAGACATAAAATCGACGTTGAGGTCTACTGGCTCGGGCATAAATGAGGAAAAAGCCCAGTTGGAGGCCACCTGAAAACTCGGTTTGTATTGGTGCAATTGATCGGTATAATGGCCTACGTAGTTTTTGAAAGATTGACGGGCAAAATTCATAAAATCGAGGTAATGCTCGTCTTGTTTGTTTTTGGGTACAGCAGAAATACCAGTTTGCTCTTGAAACTTCTTCAGTGCCAAAGGTGAATAATCGAGTACCGTTGCCCAACAATCTCCGTCCACCCAAACCCCATCTACGCCGTAGTCAGCAATTTCTTTCAATTGCGGAATCATCAGTTCGTCAACATAGGCCCCGTGTACCGAGGTTTTTTGGGTGCTAGGCTTACCTGTAGCATCTATTGCCGCCCATTCGGGGTGTTTTCGGAGAGCTGCATCGTCGTAAACGCCAGAGTAGTGGACATACAGCGCTACGCCATGTTTTTGGGTTACTTTGCGCAACAAAGCGAGTGGGTCTTTGCTGAAACTTTTGACGGGGGTGCCATCGGCCACTTTGGTCGGGTAACTCGTCACACCTGGATGTCCTTTGGAGTCTACCTGGATAAAATCGGGTTTGACTGCGGTCAGAAGGCTATCGATCATGCCCTCGGTCAGCGTTTTGCCCACCAATGAATCGTTGACGCTGGCGTGGAAATCGAAGTGCAAGCCAAAGAAGCTATCGGCGCGGCGGAGGGGGGCTTTTTGGGCCAACAGAACAGTGCCCAGAAACAAGGTACAGAATACAAAAGTGAATGCTCTCATGGTGGTAGAATTGGTAGAGGCTAAAATAAGCAAGTTACCAGCTTATGTCTCCATTATTTTGGCAAAGGTTACACCTCCGTTTATTTGACTTTCAAACCGGGTAAATCCGATTCCACTACAATTTTACCTTTCCCGCCTACAATCCGCGCCAAAAAATCATCGTACAAAGCCACATTGCCGAAGGTTTTGAGCAATACCTCTTTATTCTCTACTGCATTGACCAGTAAATCCATCGGGCCATGGTGCTCAAAATTGCAGCCATAGATGAGGATATTGGTTTTGAGGTAATCCCGCATTGCTTTATTGCTGAGGAAGTGAATTCGGTTGTTGCGGATGTGGCAATTGCTGAGCGTAACCATGTTCACCGGAGTAGCAATGGAAAGAAAAGGAATATCCTCATTGTGCAGCACCCGCACATTGTCGAACACCAATTGCTGCTGTTGGGGAATCGCCGCACCCGGATAATAAGAGCGGCTGTACTTGTCGTTGTCAAAATGGATGGAGAGTCCGATGCGTGGTTTTCCCAAAAAAATATTGCGAAAAACCACATTGCGCACTCCGGCGGTGTAAGTGACCTCATCTTGCACTACGCCCCAATTGATGCCATCCAGCACCATACTGCCTTTCTCGTGGCTGGGCTGGGTGAGCGACTTGTAGAGGGTTCCATCGGGTTTGGCCTGAACCCGGTACAAACGGCCATTGGACACCACGGCATCCGATTGCTGCACCTCCATGCCAGGGTCCCAATCGATCCAGGCACCAGCCAGGATGCGGCAAAAATAACCAGTGGTGTTTTCAGCATTCAGGTCGTGACAATTTTCGATGACCCCGTTTTCGATCCAACCCAATTCAGGGTTACCCGTGGCATAATCGTGGGCATTCAGGGCGATGGCATCGTCAAAGGTTTGAAAAACTCCATTGCGGATGGTAAAGCGTTTGCCCCGCCCCAAGTGTACACCGTCCTTCTGCCCCTTGATGATGACATCGTCGATGATCAAGTCTTCAAAAGTACAAACGTGGATGCCGTATTGGGCTTTACCCAGGTCAAGACAGCGGAAGCGTTCGATTTTCAAGTCTTTCACGTAGAAAAAAGCCAGTTGGCCGTGTAGTCCGTAGGCTTCTACAAACTTGCGGACATCCATACCGTTTACGATGATGTGGAGGCCTTCTACGGTAATGTTCTGGTCAAAAGTTTTGGTCTTTGCGCCTTTGTTGATGAGGACGTGGGAGAAGTCACCCTGTTCATTCACTTTTTGGATAAAAACCCCATTGCCGAATTGTAAAGTGGTATGGCTGCCGAGGTACACCGTGCCGGCAAGCTTGTAGGTTCCTGGGGTACTCACCTGGATGGTTCCACCTTGATCCACCGCTTTTTGCAGGGCCTGCATGTTTTGGAGGCCGGTGGCATTGGGTGAAAAACCGAAACTGGCAGCGTTGGTGAAGCTACTGGTTGAAGGCAGTGGTCCGGCCTGAGACCATAATGTGATCCAAGTGCATAAGCAGAGATAAAAAAGCAATGGTGATTTCATAGGTATGGATGGGTGAAAAAGGAGGTGAATGCTTGGGTGCTAAAATAGACACGAAATAGCATTTCCCCGGCATTTGTCGGTTGAATTATTCGCCATTCACAATTGCTTTTTCAAAACAGCCATGGTTTCCTTTTGCTTTTTTACAACAACCTTATGGGCTTGCAATGCCTTGCGTTTAGCCGCTTGGGGATCTTTGGCTATGGCCAAAACAGCGGGCACAATCTCTTCAATTTCTTTCTCCAATTCATTTGGATACAATTGTGAGCCAACCTATTCTAATCTACTAAATAACTAACGCTGTGGGCTTTTGGTTTAAACATAAAGGATTAGGACCCTTACAAAAAAGAGCTTAGAGGAACAGTTGCCCTCTAAGCCTTTGCATTTAAAACAAGTAATACAACTATAGTAGGAAAAAATACGTGGTCTTATTGTCCTTGCCCCATTGAAAAGGCTGGCTTTCCATCAAAGGCGTACAGGTTCTCCGTTTTTACCACATCAATCTCATGTTTCATGGCATTGATGAGTAAGGTAATGGTATCGTGTTTGATGAACTTACCTTGCTGCCCCTGATAGCGGCAACGCCAATGATCGGTGCAGAAGGTTTCTTCAAATCCTTCAGGCCAAACCTTGATGCCACGATTGGTAATCATGCTCAACTTGACCTCTTCTACCTCGAGTTCTTTCATCAGATTAGCCAGTTGATCAGGGTTACTACCAGGCCAGTGTACAAACAAATCAATTCCCATCAGTTCTTTTTTGGCAGGCTTTCTACGTTGGTAACGCGGCAATTGGATGGGTTTGCCTCCGGCGTAGCTCACCGCTGTCAATTGTAGCGGTTGCTGGCCCAGGTTGGCGATTACTGCAGCGGCAAACTCCCTGGTGCCTACCTTTTGTTTGCTCACTCCTTCTTTGTAAATGTCGTAGGTGTGAATGCCATCTTCGATGGTTTTCAACCAGGCATTTTGCACCTTTTCCGCTACTTCGGTTTGGCCAAGGTGGTTGAGCATCATAATGGCGCCTTGTAACAAACCGGATGGGTTCGCCAAATTTTGCCCGGCACGCCGCGGAGCTGAACCGTGAATGGCTTCAAACATGGCACAACTTTCGCCAATATTGGCTGAACCAGCTAGCCCCACTGAACCCGCAATTTGAGCAGCTACATCCGAAAGTACGTCCCCATACAGATTGGGCATCACAATGACATCAAAAGCTTCTGGGGTATCCGCCATTTTGGCGGCGCCGATGTCGATGATCCAGTGTTCGTTTTCGATATCGGGATATTCCCTGGCAATTTCTTCGAACACCTGATGGAAAAGCCCATCGGTTTGCTTCATGATGTTGTCTTTGGTGAAGCAGGTCACTTTTTTGCGGCTATACTGACGGGCGTATTCAAAAGCGTAGCGTACAATCTTTTCGCAGCCGGGGCGGCTGATCAACTTCAGGCATTGCACCACCTCATCGGTTTGTTGGTGTTCAATACCAGCGTAAAGGTCTTCCTCATTTTCCCGGATGATGACCACATCCATCTGCGGGTGTTTGGTTTTGACAAAGGGATGCAAGCTCATGCAGGGGCGTACGTTGGAGTACAAGCCCAGAAACTTGCGGGTCGTCACGTTCAAACTTTTGTAGCCGCCTCCCTGAGGCGTAGTGATGGGGGCTTTCAGAAATACCTTGTTGCGGCGGATGGTGTCCCAAGACTCCTTGGCAATGCCAGAAGTATTGCCAGCAAGGTAAACTTTTTCACCTACCTCAATTTCTTCGATCTCAATTTGAGCACCAGCAGCCAGAATAATGTTCAGTGTGGCGTCCATGATTTCGGGACCAATTCCATCCCCCTTTGCTACAGTTATCTTTGTCATATCCGTCTTTTTGATTGTTGACGGTACAAAACTCTGGAGATTTATTCATATGTTTTTATTTATCTTTGCAATGAAAATCATAAATAAAATTTATGAACTACACTTTAAACCAGTTGCAGGTATTCCAGAAGATTGCCCAAACCCAAAGTGTGACCAAAGCAGCGGAGGAATTACATCTTACCCAGCCCGCGGTGTCCATCCAATTGCGCAATTTCCAAAACCAGTTCGACATTCCCCTAACCGAAGTGATTGGCCGGAAGATTTACATTACCGATTTCGGCCGGGAAATTGCAAAGGCAGCCGAGCAAATTCTGGAACAAGTGAATGCCATTCAACACAAAACCCTGGCTTACCGTGGGCAGTTGTTCGGCAAACTCAAAGTCTCGGTGGTATCTACCGGAAAATACGTTATGCCTTACTTCCTGACGGCCTTTATGAAAGCACACCCAGGGGTTGAACTAGAGATGGATGTGACCAATAAAACCAAAGTCATCAAGAGCCTGGAGGCAAACGAGGTGGACTTTTCTCTGGTTTCTATTTTGCCAGAGCACTTGGCTTTGAATCATATCGATTTATTGGACAATAAGCTTTATTTGGTTGGCAATCGTGATACAACCCCGTCCGAACAAGTTGACTTAAAGGTACTTTTTGAGCAAAGCCCTTTGATTTTTCGGGAAAAAGGCTCCGGCACACGTCAGTTGATGGAAAAATTCATCACAGCCCAACAGCTCAATGTGTCAAAAAAAATGGAATTGACCTCCAATGAGGCAGTCAAACAAGCCGTATTGGCAGGTTTAGGCTACTCCATTATGCCTTTGATCGGAATACGCAATGAGTTACAAAGCGGGGCGATGAAAATTATTCCGTTGGAAGGTTTGCCCATCCATACCGTCTGGCAATTAATTTGGTTGAAAGGTAAAAACTTGTCTCCGGTGGCAAATGCGTATTTGCAATATGTTGAAATGGAAAAGGAACGAATAACTGAATTATATTTTGCCCATTCTAGCTGAGCCGCTTTCAGCCCCGTAATGCACGATCATTTTGATTGTGGTAGAAAGCTGGTAGGCCCTCGTCGGAAATCTTCCACTGGTTTGGGATGTTTTGCTATCTTTATCGTCATTTTTAAACAAAATAACCAACATGACTCCCGCTCGTCATTTTAGTACAAACCCGAAGTTCAATGATCGTCTGCGCCAAGGTGGTCTTTATGTCGCAGTGGCTGCCTTATTGGCCACCCACACCCAATGTACCAACAGCGGGGGAGGAGGTGATTGGGAAGCAGTAACCACTTATGAAGTCACCAAAGGGGTACAAACCACCCTGGAAGAAGTAGAGCCGGATAAATTTGAAGTAGTGGATGAGCAATTGCTCGAAGGCAAAGCTGCTTCCAGTGTCATCATCAAACGTTTGACTGGGGAAGTAGACACGCTCGGCTTGGCCGAAGCCCAATCGCTGGTGACTAGTCAGGATACGGTTTCAACTCATTCTACGACAAACAACAATACACATTACCGGCACGGTTATGGGATTGGCCCCGTATTGTATTGGAGCTCATTCGGGCACATGATGGGACGGAGTTTTAACACCCCTTCTCCATACAATGTCTACCGCAATAATGGTTTTGCCAGCTCAGGCGTAACTGATCAACTGAGAAGCACTTCGTTATCGC
>JAAFHQ010000351.1 GCA_013298445.1 Chitinophagales bacterium
GCCAAACGGGTTTTAGCCGTATTCACCACATCTTTGTCATCATCAAAGTTTTCCAGCAATGCTTCCAAAGCCGCTTTGGCGTTGTACAAGTCTCCCTTGTCGGCAAATACATCTGCCAACAGGAGAACACTCTTCGCTACCCAATAGGGATAGGCGGAGCTTTTTTGGTTGGCTTCCAAACAAAGCTGTTGAGCCCGATCCAGATTGCGCTGTTTGTAATTGATAAAAGCGATGAGGTAGCGGGCTTCTGCGGTTTGTTCGTTGTCGCTGGTTTGTACTACTTTTTGCAGTGCTGGCAGCGCATTGGTATAGTCATTGTTGTCAAAAGCCTGTTTGCCGATGTAGAAATTGGCCGTAGAGATTTGAGCAGCATTGGCTCGGGGATTGCTGGCTACTTTTTGAGCCAGGGCTGCCACTGCTGATTTGTTACCAGCCCGATAAGCACTGCGCATGGCGCCGAGTTGTGCCTCAAAGATGATGTTTTCATCCGTGCTTGCCTTTTCCAAATCGGAATAATACTTATAGGCTTTGTTGAAATCCAGCTCGTGGTTGTAAGCGATCACCGCACCTTTCTCCAAACCTTTTACGTAGAATTTACCCGCACCTTGCTGGATGATCCAATCGTAATCTTTCAAGGCCAGGCTGTATTGTTGAGTGGCTACATAAGAATCTCCACGGTGGAAATAAGCCGTTGGCAAATACAAACCTTGCGGGAATGAACGGATATAACTGGTAAATCCTTCGATGGCGCGTGGATAGTCCGCGTTTTCGTACTTGATTTCGGCAGCACGGAAATTGACGGAGTCACGTTTGAGGTTGTCCACCTTGTAGCCAGGAATGGTTTCCAGGAAGGCGAAATATTCACCGGGTTTACCCAGGTCTTTGACGTAAATTTCTTCCAGCGAAGCACGCGCCAGGTTGGCTTCATTGGCTTCGGGGCTATTTTTAAACACCTGTTTGTAGTAGTTGATCGCCCCATCGTAATTGCCCGCGTTGTAGTTGATCAAACCCAGCGCCAGAAATCCTTGATTGACCAGCGGTGATTTGCCTCGGTACTTGGTTACCAGGTTTTGCAGGTGTGGAATGGCGTCGTTGGCACGGCCAATTTCCTGATAGGTTTGCCCAATGCGCAGGAGCGCGTCGTCGGCAAATTCAGAACCTGGGAAGTCGCGGGTCAGGCGCTCTAAGGCAGCAATTTCTTCCGTTCTGCGGCCACGCAAGCCTTCAATGATCGCCTTTTGGTAAATGGCGTAGTCAAAACCGCCGTATTTGCGGTCGATGGCTTCGTTGTAATAGCGTAAGGCGTTGTCGTACTGGTTGAACTTGAAGAAAGAGTCACCCAAGCGCAGCGTAGCGTCACCTAGTACGTTATTGGCTACTTTGTCGTTGCGGTACACACTGCGGTTGCGGTTGATGCCGTCTACAGTAGCCTGGAAAAAGCCCCGTGCACGCTCATAATTGTCTTGTTTGATCAGGTTATAGCCCTGAATATAGTTGGCAGTAGCTACCGAAGATTCTTCTGGCAAATTGCTGATGCTGCGAGACAAACCGAGGAATCGATCCAGGTATTGGGCACTTTCCTGATAGTTCTTTTCGCGGTGCGCAACATCACCCAACCAAAAGAGGGCAATAGCTTGAACACTCATGTCTACCGGATTTTCCAGCGATTTTTGTAAAATCTCCCGTGCAGCTTGGTTTTCGTTGTTTTGCAACAATTGCAAACCCCGGTTTACAGCCACTTTTTGATAGGTCGCCTGCATTTGGGGTGGTAATCCTCCCCCGTTGCGGCGGCGAATATCCGTGATGATTTCCAGTGCTTGCTGATAGTCGCGGTAGTTGAGCAACACATCAGCCAACAGGCGCTGAGCATCCTGATAGTAGCGCGAATTGGGCGCAAAATCAGTCAGGTTGGCTACTGCCTCGCGGGGTTGGTTCAATTCATAAGCCAACTTGGCATAGTTGAATGTGGCCTCTTCCTTGATGACTGGGTCAAAATTCAAACGTTTGGCCGCGGCCAAGGCGTTCAAGGCATTGTTCTTTTGATTGACTTTCAGGTAACAGTCAGCCAAATAAAACATCGCATTTTGACCAATGGGGGACTCAGCTCCCGACAAAGGTTTTAAGGTTTGAATGGCTTTCTGGAAATTGCCCGTTTGGTACTGGGTATACCCAATTTGGTACAGTTCTTCCTCGCGCAACTTTTTGGAATTCTCCTGGTAGTACTCCAAATAAGGCAATGCCCTTTGGTAGTTACCCAATTCGAAATAGGATTGGCCAACTAGTTGCTGAATTTCCTTCAAGTCCCGAATACCTTTGTCGTTGGCTTTAGGCTCAGCATAAGCAATGACGTCTTGGTATTTTTTCTGCGCAAACAAAATTTGGGTCAAATAAAAAGGAATATAGGGCCGGTAGGTTGGGTTGCTCTCCACAATTTGTAAAGAAGTTGCCGCCTGGGCATAATCTCCTTCAAAAAAAGAGCTCAAACCCATGTAATAATTGGCAGGAGCATAATATTCACCATCCGCCTCGGCAATGACGTCGCGGAAAAACGACTTGGCCAGGTTGAATTCCTTTGAGGCGAAATTGGCATAACCCTGGCGGAAGCGCATCTGGGTCAAAGTGCTTTTGGACATTCCCAGGGTAGGCACTTCGTTGTAAAACTCCAATGCTTTGGCATAATCCGCTACATTGAAGTAATAGTTGCCCATATCCATCAAGGCTTCCTGGTATTCAGGATCGGGACGGAAGGAGCGGATGAAATCCATGGTCATGATTTCACCTTCCTTTTGGCGCAATTCAACTGCACATTTGGCCATATACAACGCTGCCCGGGTACGAAAGCTCTCCGCAGCTGTTTCGTTTACGGGCAAACTCAAGTCAATGGCTTTTTGGAATTCACGTTTGGCTTTGGCCAAAACGCCTTGTTCATACAGCGTTACGCCGCGTTTGAAAGCTCGGTTGGCTTCGGTGTACACCGCTGTTTGCTGCGCGTGAAGGGAGAGGAAGCACAACAGCAGTAAAGGCAACAAAAGAACCTTTTTGGTCATCATCTTTGATTGATTATCCGTTTAGGGATGTTATGTCTTGTAGACCAAATCATTGGATGCATCATCCAACGTCTTACCCTACAGTTTTAACCCAATAAAGGGAGAAATTTATAAAATTTTAACATATTGTGAAAGTTGAGTAGGTTGAGAAAGGTTGAGAAGGTTGAGGCTGCCGCGAGCGATGTTGACAAAATCCTTGTCCAATTCGCTCGCGGCAGCCTCAACCTTCTCAACCTCCCTCAACTTTTCTCAACTTATTTCGCTCGACTTCACAAGGTTTGCTCCTTTGCTTTGCATGTCAATCACAGCCTGCGCTACATCACCTGCTTGTAGGTTTACGCCACGGCAGGCGTCTTCGATCAGATTGACCTTGAAGCCCAATTCCAAAGCATCCAGCACCGTGAATTTCACACAGTAATCGGTAGCAATCCCCATCACCCACAATTCGGTCACACCTTGTGCTTTGAGGTAATCACCCAAACCAGTTGCTTTGCGGTGACCATTGTCAAAAAAACCGCTGTAGCTGTCAATTTCAGGATCAGTTCCTTTAACAAACACTTTGTGAATGCCCTCGGTATTCAGGTCTTTGACAAATTCGGCCCCAAAACTTTCCTGCACACAGTGAATTGGCCAGAGGACCTGGGGCAATCCATTGAGATCAATCACTTGTCCGGGCCGGCGCCAGGGGTGATTGGCGGCAAAACTCCCGTGGGTAGCGGGGTGCCAATCCTGGGTAGCCAATACTAAGTCAAATTTTGGCATCAATGTATTTGCAATCGGGATCAGCAGGTTGCCTTCATCAACGGCTAAGGCACCGCCGGGGCAAAAGTC
Source organism: Chitinophagales bacterium (assembly GCA_013298445.1). Lineage (GTDB taxonomy): Bacteria > Bacteroidota > Bacteroidia > Chitinophagales > Saprospiraceae > Haliscomenobacter. Next base: position 3,879 of record JAAFHQ010000351.1, read on the forward strand.
GTTTTGTAAATCAATCAGTAGAAGGGTTTTCATTACGCGTTATTTGTCTAAACAAGCCAGTTGTTTCATGAAAAAATCCAGTTGGTATACTTCGTATTCCTCGTAACCGCTGCTCCAAAAGACCCGGATTTTATCCACTTCACTTTTTTCCAAAAAGCCCAATTGATCCGAAGCAATACCGTAGTGCACGCGGTAAGTCAACAGATTTTCCTTGGTATCATAACTCCCCCGGTCCATGGTACCAGATTTCAGGTTGATGAAGTCGCCATTGATCAATCGGATGGTCAGAATACTTCCCTTTTCAATAAAACCGTACGCTTCTTTGGCATTAGGGGTAGAAAAAGTGAATTCCAGGGTCAAAAAACGATAACCTCCATCCAAGCTGCTCAAGTAACCCTTGCAACTCAGGTATTCTTTGTCTTTGAGGAAAAGGCGCAGTTTATCGTCGGTGAAACTGAAGAGGTGCTGGGCATCCAGTTCTTTGCGCAGCCGTCCATTGCTGGGGTCTTTGCCATTGAATTTAAATTTGCACTGAACCTGTTTTTCCAGGCCGTAGTAAGGATTGGTTTTGACAAAATCCTGGTAATACGGCGTAGTTGGATTGATGGAGGAAAAAAAATCAGCTGAAAGAGCATCGGCTTTGGGAAAGTAGATTTGGTTCTTGCGGCTTGCTTCGGCGGCTTTAAACACTTCCAGAATATTGCCTTTTTGCGTCAGCTCGTCGGCCTTAGCCAATTCCTGCTGGGCAATCAAGGCCTCGTTTTTGGACTCTACTTCCGTTTTTCGGGCTGCGCTGAGGCGGATATTCAGGCGGCGCAGGTTTTCACTTTCCGCAGCTTCCCGTGCGGAGGCTGTCGTGAAGTCTTGTTCCAATTTCAGGCGTTGTTCGGTAGCTTTGACTGCCCTTTCCTGAGCAATATCGGCAGCTTCTCGGGCCAATTGCGCCCGACGGGTAGCGATTTTGAGGGCATCCTGTTCGGTGATGAGCACCGGATTGTCAAAAGGAGTTACGGAAGCTTCGTATACGGGATAGTCACTCCCACCTCCACTTTTTTTCTCGTTGAAATATTTCCAGGTACCGTCCGGGTAAACAATAATCTTTTCGCCTTGAGCATTTTGGCGAATGACTTGTGCCGACAAGTAGGTACAGGCAAAACAGATCGGGATGATGAATAATAAACGTGTTTTCATGCTGATGGATGGCATAATAAATAGCTTCGCTAATTGGGACGATGATTAAGCACAAAAATAACGATAATTCACTCGTAAAAAGTGGACAACTTGCGCTATTTGTATCATTTTTGCATGGTCAACAAAAAATATGCTCTTACTTTTTAAAATTGGCTTTTTACCCATCCGCATTTGGGACTTATTGGATATCTTGATTGTAGGGTATTTGATGTACCTTATTTATCGCCTGTTGCGGGGCAATATCGCCTTTAATATTTTTATTGGGGTGCTCACCCTGTATGTGTTTTACTGGTTGGTGCGCCAATTGGAAATGCAATTGCTTTCGGCAGTGTTGGACAAGTTTGTAAGTGTAGGTGTGATCGTGATCGTGATCATTTTCCAGCAGGAGGTGCGCAATTTTTTACTACTTCTGGGCAAAAACACTTTGCAACAACGCTCGAATTTTTTAGTAAAATTCCTGCTCGGCCGGAGTGATACCGAGCCTCAAAAAGACCTCAAAAAAGAGCAAAAAGCCATCAAAACTGCGCTCCTGCACCTCAGTACCCAACAAACCGGAGCCCTGATCATTTTGGCCAAAGACACCAATATGGACAGTTTGGCCTACCCCGGTATTCCCATCAATGCCAACATCAGCGAACAATTGTTGGAGAGTATTTTTAACAAAAACAGCCCCATGCACGATGGTGCCGTGATCATCCGTAAAGGAAAAATCCTGTCGGCGGGCGGAGTTTTGCCGCTTTCTGAAAGTTCAAATTTACCGTCCAAAGTTGGTCTGCGGCACCGGGCCGCAGTGGGCGCCAGCGAGCAACTGCAGGTTGCTGCCCTGGTGGTATCGGAAGAGACCGGGCAAATCAGTTGGGCTTATGAGGGGGTGTTGAAGCAGGATGTGGAGATGGAGGAGTTGGATGTGTTTTTGGGGCTGCATTTGTGAGGGGTAAGAGGGGGGCGTTAAATGAAGCGCTCTTTGATTCGTGGATCAGGCTCCCGTAGGCACATGAAAGAGAATGACCGTTTTAATTCCTCACAAAGTCCAATCTTCTATCTTAATCCCCTCTATTCGAGACAAATGTTTACTATTGTTTGTCACCATTTTTAGGCCAGCCTCAATGGCCGTAGCCCCAATCAATAAATCGAAATCAGGAATAATTTCCCCTGCCCTCCGCAAGCGAGCTTTTTCACGCGCGTAAGTATCAATGGCAATTGCAAAAGGAATCGTTTGTAACCGGACAAGTAAGTTTTCAAGTCTTGATCGTTTCTCTTCAATCAATTCAATAGGTGAACATTCCACTCCAAATCGAAGTTCTGCAACGGTAACTTCTGAAACGAAGCATTTTTCCAAGCCAATTTCATTTATCTTCTCAG
>JAAFHQ010000352.1 GCA_013298445.1 Chitinophagales bacterium
GCACTGGAAAAGATGCAAAAGGATATGCAAGCGCTGGCCAAATTGAATAAAAAACTGGGTTTAAAAGGCTCTTATCAAAATCACTCTGGCTTGTACGTAGGGGCATCCATTTGGGAAGTTTGGGAATTGTTGGAGCATACTGCGCCGGGCATTATGGGTTGCCAGTACGACATTCGCCACGCCTGGGTGGAAGGTGGGCAATCCTGGCAAACCGGGCTACGCCTCATCCATTCCCGCATCAATACCCTGGCTCTCAAGGATTTTGTTTGGGAAAAAACGACCAAAGGCTGGCAGCTTACCAATGTACCCATCGGGACCGGGATGGTGGACTTTAAAACCTATTTTGGCTTGCTCAAAAAGTACAACATTCAGGTTCCCGTTTCGCTGCATTTTGAATACGAGCTGGGTGGCGCTGAGCACGGCAACAAAGACCTGGATGAGGCCAGCAAACGGAAAGTGTATGCTGCCATGCGCCGGGATTTGGAGCGAGTGCAACAATTGTGGCAGGAGGCTTGAGTGCTTGTCCAGGTACCTGATTAAATATTTCCTTTCTTGACGCTGGGCTTGTGCAAATTAAAAGTGTACGATCTGAAATGAACTCCCATTAAATTCATTTAACGCATTGCAAATAAATTGTTGATAAAAATATTATTTGACGACACCCCTGATTTTGACAAAAATTAGAAGAATCGGTGATCTTTCTCACTATTTTCTTTTGTTCCAATAAATAAGTTTGTGGCATGACGGACAATAAACGACATGCTTACAGGTCTGGAATCAGGGCAGCTAACCAGGAGGATAATGCGGCGTTGTTGGAATTGACCCAACTGTCTGCCATGAAAGGGCTTATCTCATTGTGTATTGACCGCCAGCCCGATTTTTTTTTATTGCTTCAAACGAGGGGCGAAAGTGAAGTCGTGGTGCGAACTGAAGGAAATAAGATATTGGGTTCATTTTCTATTTCAAAACAGGAGGTTGTCATCAACAATCAGACCGAGACGGTTTATTACCTGGCCGATCTAAAAATACACCCGGATTGGCGCGGTAGTTCTATTGGAATCAGGTTGTTGGAGGCCATGAGAATCCGTTTGTTGGAATTATCCGCTGATTTAATGTTCTGCACCGCAGCGGAGGGCAATGACCGGGTATTGCCTTTTTTCCAGGGTCGTTTGGGTTTTCCCAAATGTGAGCACCTCGGCAAGTTTATTGTTTTTCAAATCATACCTTCCAAAACAGTTCCCAAACCACATTTCAAAATCGGGAATGAGGTACCCAATGGGGTTTCTCTGGCCGCATTTTATCAACAATTCTATCAGCACAATTACAGCATTGCCCCGATCATCGACCAGGAATGGTTGGCAACAGCGCAAAACCTGATGGTCATATCTGAAGGAAAGATTGTTGCTGCGATTAGCCTGATGGATACGGGCTACATGAAGCAAAACATCGTAAAAGGAATGCCAGCATGGTTGAAGCTGCTTGTGAATTGTTCAAAAAAGCTCAGTCCATTGATGGGTTGGGTACCCTTGCCGGGCATTGGCGAACCCATCAAAGTGCTGAATATCCGCTATTGGGCCCATGCCCCTGGACAGGCTGATGCATTAAAAGCTTTGATCCAAAAGGCCCGAAATATTGCCTCGATTGAAAACTTCCATTTTGTTTCAATTGGGCTCCATGAAAGAGACCCAATTGTATCCATTTGCAAAAAATTCCCAAATGTTCCCTTTTTGTCCAATGGCTACGTCGCTAGTCTACAACACAATCCAGAAAAGATAAAAGCTTTTATTGGAGGGCTTGTGTTTGAAGATTTTGCGTTGGTTTAACTTCATTTTTTCACTGTAAAAATCTAAAAATGGAAGCATTAACTTCTACCCCGCACCAACACACCCAGCAATACTGGGATTTGGTTACTGATGTATTGTCCCAGGCCATTACTGGAGAATTGATTGGGATGTCCAATTTTGCTTCACTCGTTGCTACAATTGACGATCCGGAAGAAATGATGGAAGCGGTGGAACACGCCGATAGTGAACGCGGCCACGCCGTAGGATTCATCAAATTGGCTGAAAAATACAAACTCCAGGTCAAGGTCAATTTAAAAGCCAATTATTGGCGAAGAGTCCGGGAGTCTTTCCTCAAATGGGCAGAGAAAAAGGATTTTATTGCCTGTTTGTTGATTCAGGAAGTCATGCTGGAGTCCTTTGCCGTTGGTATGTACCGAGAAGTTGGCAAAGCATTCCCAAATGACATTGGGCAATTGTTCACCGACATAGCGGCCGAAGAAGAAGGCCACCTGGAACATTCAATTGAATTGCTCAAGGCCGAAATGGAACGGAATCCGGAAGCCTTTATCCAAAAAGTTGAAATGGTTCATAAAGATTGTATGACCATTCTGGCCGAGTGGTCGGCAAAAAAGGATGGTAAGGGACACTGCGAAATTTGCAAAGGCAATTGTATGAAAGAATCCTTGTACCTCGCTGATCTTGAAATGAGCAGCTTGAGAGGGAATTCAATGGCCTTGTACCTCGATGCCCTGGATCGGATTGGGCTCCCAGGTGAAAAAACATTACCATGGATCGCCAACCTTCCCGCGTAGATTTTGCTGCCATCGGGCATCAGGACAATTGGGACCAGGTCGTTCAATTCATCAATGCAGTTCGTGATCCAACTTTGTCAACATTAGGTATTGAGCAAATCCAGGAAATTTTTGCCTGGATTCCTCCTCGGGTCATATTTCGGGTAATTGCCCGATCAATCCAGGCAAACACCGTTGCCCAGGGGGTGTACATAGAAACATTTATACCTCCTGAACAATTGGCAAGCCCTCAGCTGTCGGGCATGCTGCGGAAAGTAAAACAAGCTGCGGCATGTGCCGAAAGGATTGGTGCTCGGGTAGCTTCCTTGGGAGGCTTTACTTCCATTGTGTTGGAGGGCAACACCAATCTACTGGCAAGCGAAGGCATTACTGCTTTTACCACGGGGAATACGCTCACGTCAGTATTGATTGCAAAGGGGGTTGAAAAGGCTTGTGCCATCCATGGGCTGGATTTGCAACACTGCCAGTTGTTGATCATTGGATCTACGGGTGACATCGGTTCAGCCTGCACGAGGTATTTTACGGGCAAAGTCCAGACTTTGCTTTTGAATGCCCGCAAGGTCAAGGGCCTCACTGAACAGGGTCAGGCGATAGTGAATGAGGGGCAAGCCTGCGAATACTCAACCGACTTATCACAATTGCTGCCTCGTGCAGATGTAGTGATAAGTGTAGCAAGCACGGCGGCCCCCTTGTTCAACATGGATCAGTGTATGCCCCATACTTTGATTTGTGATGCGGGTTATCCCAAAAATATTTTGGCTGAGCATCAGCTTCAGTGGGAACGCATCTGGCATGGGGGCATGGGCCAAGTTCAAGGAGGCTTTCATTTCGAGCCAAAGGAAGCGTCGAGCTTTTATCAATTTCCACTTCCCAATATTGGACACGGTTGTGTCTTGGAGTCAATGCTATTGGCCTGGGAAAACCTGTATGAGTCTTTTTCAAGCGGGCGTGGGCTGATAACACCACAACGGATAGAATTGATGTGGTCGATTGCTCAAAAGCATGGCATTCAGGTTTCACCTTTTTTTAATCATCATGGCCTTTGGTCATCACAAAAAATTGCAAGTGATGCAGGAGCAAGATAAAATACACCAAATACAACTCCAAAAACTGCTCTTCACCCAAAACTGGGAAGATCCAATCCCTGATCAGAAGGCAATGCGAATCCGCCCGGGTGAAACCCTATTGACGATCACCTCGGGGGGCTGTAATACCTTGGGGTTTCTATTGCAGGATCCTCAATCCATTTATTCGGTGGACATAAATGGCAGTCAAAATTGGCAAATGGAATTAAAAATGGCAGCTTTTCGCCAATTGGATTCCCATGGCTTATTGCAATTCTTTGGGATCAGGGAAAGTAGTAACCGCCTTCAAGTATACGAAGGGTTACGCTCTGAACTCAGTAAGGAAGCGCAGATTTTTTGGGATGCCAAAAAAGACATCATTGCCAAAGGTTTTTTAGGGCAAGGGCGATTTGAAAAATTTGTTGGAATGGTAGGTGCACTGATTCGGTTCTTGCAAGGACAAAAAAGGGTGGATCAATTGTTTGCTGAAAAAAATCTTTCGGCACAACAAAATTTTTACGATAAGTCCTGGGACACCTTTCAGATGCGCCTATTGTTTAGAACCCTTTTCAACAAATACATCCTGGCACGGCGTGGCTTAAATGCCAACTACTTCCACTTTGACGACGGTTCAAGTTCTTTTTCGCAAAGTTTTTACAATCGTTTGAAAAAAGCACTGCGGGAAATCCCGATAAAGGGTAACTATTTTTTAGCCGTGTACTTGTTGGGTAAATACCGCAACGAAGAGGAAATGCCCGAGTATCTGCTACCGAAGAACTTTGAGGCCATCCAGGCTCGTTTACCTCGGATCAATTTGGTTACCCAGGATGCCCAAAGTTGGTTGGAGTCTTTGCCCGACGAATCCATCGATTGTTTTGCCCTATCCAATATTTGTGAATTGATGAGTTTGGAAGATACCGAAAGGATGTTTCGGCAGATTTATCGTACCTCGCGCAAGGGAGGCAGGGTGATTTTCCGCAACTTGATGATCCCCCGAGAAGTTCCAGATTCCATGTCTGCGCTGATTGTAAAAGATGAAGCCCTCAGTAAAGAGCTGTTGGCTACAGATCGTTCATTTGTCTATTCCAAAGTTGCAGCCTACACCATTAACAAATAAACTTCAAGGTATGAAAACGAGTAGTTTTCAAAATTATCCAATACCTGTATTCCTCAATACAATTGTCATTTTGGTTTGTTCCACACTCTATTTTGTGCTTTTGCGCGCAGCTTCAACAACGGAAAGTAACCTCCTGCTCATCGTTTATGGCTTTTCATTTGCCATAGTGATGATCCCGGTTTATTCCCTGATTCATGAGGCGGAGCACAATATGTTGTATCCCAATGCCTGGTGGAATAATACCATCGGAAGGTGGCTTTGCACCCTATTCATCGTCTCCTTTACATTTTTTAAACATTGCCATTTGCGGCACCATAAAAAGAACCGGACGGACATCGAAATTTGGGAGCTGTACTTTGAAGACCAGGTCAAGTGGAGGCGCTATGGAAATTTATATTTAATGATGATTGGTCTGGGGTACCTTTCTCTTTGGTGTACGGTAATTCTTTACGCCATTTGGCCATCTTTGGTTTACCATCCCTATTTTCAAAAACACAAAGAAATTGCCGGTTTTTTGGAGGGTAGCAACCAGGAAGGAAAAGTACAAGCCATGCGATGGGAAAGTTGGGTGGTCATTTTATTCCAAATTGTCTTGTTCTTGCTGTTACACTTAAGCTTCAAGGCATGGATTGTGCTGTATTTGATGCACGGTTTTTTGTGGTCCTCCCAGAATTATGTCAATCATGCTTTTAGTCCCAGGGATATCATCAACGGTGCACACAATTTGAAAATCCCACTTTGGCTGAAACCCATTTATTTGAATTTCAATGTACATCTGGCACACCATCAAAACCCTACAATACCCTGGATACATTTGCCAAAGTTTATCAAAAGTGGGCCGGAAAGAATCAGTTTTTTCAAAAACTACCTGCGTTTGTGGAAAGGTCCCAAGTTGACCCACGAGGGAAATCCAGTGGTAATAGAAGACCTTCCATTAACTTAGTACTCCATCTTGCAAGAACAATACTCGGTCAGCATAAGGTATAATTCTTTGGTCGTGACTGGTCAGAATGATGGAGCGATTTTCTTTTTTTGCCAAATTGCTCAGCAAAAGCACAATTTGCATGCCTTGATCGGTGGCCAAACTTCCGGTGGGTTCATCTGCAATGATCAGTTGAGCATTGTTGGCCAGGGCCCTGGCAATGGCAACCCGTTGTTTTTCACCTTGGCTCATCGTTCGGGGATAAGCATCCTTTAGGTAAAGAATACCAAATTGTTCCAATAATTCCTTTGCTCGGGAAGTTGCTGCTCTTTCGTTTGTGTTGGTAAATTTCATCACCAAAAGAATATTTTCCAGCGCCGTAAGGGCATCAATCAGGTGAAAGGTCTGGAAAATAAACCCAAGTTTGGCAGCTCGAAGTTCTTGAAGTGTAGCGGGGGTATAGGTTTGGAGTTCTTTGCCAAACAACCAAACCTCGCCCGAAGTTGGTGCTTGTAATCCAGCTAAAATGGTGAGGAAAGTAGATTTTCCACTTCCACTTGGCCCAAGCAACAAAACCAGTTCACCTGGACGAATTTCAAAGTCTATGTCTTTCAACACGCGTGTTTCGCGATTGAATCCTTGAAAGGTTTTGCAAACTCCTACCAAACGGGATACTGGTTCTTGTTCCATATTATTTTTCATTAA
>JAAFHQ010000353.1 GCA_013298445.1 Chitinophagales bacterium
TTTGCTATTTTCGGGCAAACTGGTCAAGGCTTCAGCGCCAACAATCCTGCGTCCTGCTGCTGCCGCTGCCGCAGGGATTTTGGCATCAATGCCGCCGGTATGGGTCCAGAATTCACCCATGGGCAAGTCAGCCAGGGCGGCACCCTGTGCTTCGTTGAAAGGACCGCCGTAGGCTTCAAATTGTAGATCGAGGCCAGCGGCTTTGATGAGCTCTTTGCCCGTTTTCCAGCCATTGTCATAGTACAATTGGTGGATGACATCCTGAAAATCCCAGGCAAAACGTTGACAGGCATCTTCATTGTCGAGTATGAGGGGCTTTTGATCAATTTTGTCAAAAGAAAGAACCCAAGGAATGGGGTCATAACCCTTGCGACGAATGAACTCCTGGCGAAAACCCGGTGTCCAGTTTTGATCACCTGCTTCGTAACTGTCGATGAGGATGTGTTTGAAGGATTTGCCGAGGTAAGGTGCCAATTTTTCCTGGAGCGGATTCAGTACAGTTTGCCAGTGAAAGCGGTTTTGGGTGGCGCTCATTTTATCCACTTCCAGGGTTTTGCCGATGATGTCATCGGGCAGGGGGTGTGGATTGGCCATCGTGGGAGCATGACCGACGCGGTAAATCAGCCAATCGCCAACGGGAGCTTCCCATTGGAGTTGGCCCTGCGCGTCCATTTTACTGCTGAGGTCGATGATGGCTTTGCTGGACACCTGGGTTTGGGCAGGTACAGCCAGCACGGCGATGTCTTTGTAAAACGTAGCTTTGATTTTTGGAGAACCCCAGCCTTCCCAGATTGGGGGCTCGGGTTTGGCTAGTTTGACGCTGATGAGGGTGCCTCCACTTTGACTGGTTTTAGACCATATCAGGGTTTGCATGGATTTTTCCTCGCTGACCCAAGGCCCCCCCGTAGTCGAGTACCCGGCAGTATTGTGCAGTCCAATCTCCAATCCTAATCGTTGCGCTTCGGCTGCTGCGTGGCGGATGGCTTCCCAATAGGCCGGACTGCGGTACTTTTGCTCGGGCCAGGGATTGTTTTCGGTGGGGACATGGCTCTCCTGTACCGCAGAGGCAAGGTTAAAAATTGTGGCCCCACCAATGCCCGCTGCCCGCATGGCCTCCAGGTCTTTGGTGATGCCCGCTTTAGAAAAATTAGAGCCCATCCAGTGCCACCAAACATAGGGCTTGGCGGTGGATGGAGGGGTGAGGAAGTTGGCTTCGAGGCTGCTTTTATTTTGCGGCAAAAGCACCCAGGTGCACAAACTGAAACTGATGAGGAGACTGAGTTTTTTCATTTGGCTTCATCTATTTTTGTGTACTGCCAATTGTGATCAAAAAAGCCAGTCGCTTTGATGGCTTTTGAGCCTTCCTTGGGTAATTCTGCGGTGAAAATCAGGTAATCAGGAAACCCACTGCCTGCGGCAAAATACTGATTGGCCCAGGCCGCTTTCATCCCAGCTAAACCCGTACCTGCAACCACCGAAACGGAAGCCGTTTTACTATCCGGGCGAGGGTAAGTAAAATAAACGCCCAGATCATTGCCAACATGGTTTTCTTCTCCCAATTTGATGTTGCCACGATTGACTTGTAAAGGGCACTTGGCCAACAATTTGGGCCAGGCTTTATTGGTACTGGCATTGCCAAAAAGGATGACGCCCCGATCCAGATAGGCCGCAGGATTGAAGTCTATATCGGCAATCAAATCTACCGCACCATTACCCCGGTAGTACCAGGTTTCAGCATCGAACACCGCTTTTTGATAAGCCCAGTCATTTTCTTCTTGATTGCCCCCCGTGCCGTAAACAAACACCATACGGTGGTTAAAACCTTCCTTAAAACTGCCGTTGCGTTGGGAATTTCGTTGTTGTGGTCCAGGTTTTGGTGTGGCTTCCCAGCTTATATTTTTTGTAAAAAACAAAGGTTCATTTTCCGTTTTGCAATTGCTACACACCTCTTGACCATCGATGCTCAGTTTAAAGGATTGATCTTTAGGGAATGCCTCCGGTAGCAATTTGAGGATTCGTACATTCTCGGTTTTGATGGAAATGGTTTTCGCCGAGGCATTGCGTTTCGCCGAAATATTGCTGTAGGCTAGGGGCGCAGCTTGTTGTTCGATGCCAATCCAGTGGTAGTGATCCGAAATAGCCGGATTTGCGGTGGTGAAATTCAAAGTGTCTACCTCCTGCGCTTTGGGGATGCTGTGCCATTTGAAAAAATCAAACAATGGCCCCCAATCTACACTGTGGTCGCCGTACCAATGCCCACCATTGGGATATTCGTAGTAGGAAAAGTCGTTATGAAAAGTACTCAGCACCTTGCGCATTTCGCGGGCGTATTCCACCGAAACGGTGCGGTCGGCATCCCCGTGCAGGATGTAAATGCCACTGGCTTTGTAGTTGGGTGCCAAGGCGATCACATTGCTGGCATTACTCGCACGCAGGAGCATCTGTTCCACCGGATTCTGGCTGCTTTCAGGAATTTTGCCATCTGCTGAGCCATAACCCATTAAAGTGGGGTAACCCGCACAAGGTGCAACTCCTGCCCATTTGCCCGGATAAGTTGCGCCTAGGTACCAGGAGCCGTGCCCGCCCATGGAATGCCCGGTCAGGTAAATTTTTTGTGGGTCTGGATTAAAGAGCATGTGAGCAATGTCAAGCACCTCCAAAGCATCCAAACGTCCCCAGTCTTCCCAATTGAACCCTCGCGGGCGGCGATTGGTGGGGGCTACTAGCGTTCCCCAGTCCTTAGGTTTGTAGGCGCGGGCTTGGCCAATGGCTTCGACCTCAGCACCATGTACCGACAAAAACAGTGCGGAACCAGGTTTGTGTCCTCCGGCTTGGGGAGCCACAGCATAATACTGTACACTGCCATCTATCTTGCTGATAAAAGTGCGGCTGTGGTGCTCAGCATTGGAAAGAGCGGTCAATTGGATTTTTTTTTCATCCAATACCTGGCCGTTTTGCAATAAGGCTAGGGTACATTCTACCGTTCCTTTTTGATCAACCGCGGAAGGGCTGAAAGGGAATGATACCTTGCGTGTGCTTAGAGGGCTGATTGTAGGAACGTAAATTTGCATGACTTTACCAGCTAGATTGCTGCGCAATACCAGATTTTTCAGCGCCTTTTCACTTGTATTGATCAAAACGATTCCCCCGATGCGGAATTCATCATTCTCTTCGAGTACAATATGGGGCAAGGTGGCATCGGCGGTGCTGATGGCCACCGGTTTTTCAGGAAAGATCAGCTTTGCCGTAATGCCCTGGAAGCGACCACCCTGACCGACCCGCACGTACAGCTCATTCAAACCCTTTTTGAGTTTGACGGGGTGAAACAACCAGCCGTAACGATACATGTCGCCGGAATAAGGCACTCCATTGAAAAAAAGACCACTATGCCCGGAAATCTGTAGCAAAGCTGTTTTTTCTTCGCTGGATGAGTAAGTCAGGTACACATAACCATTGGTCAAACTAGCGTCGCGCAGGCGATTGGCGGTATCCGCCTGGACGGACTTCCAGAGGATGGCTTTGCCGTTTTTATCCGTGGCCAAAGTGCTACCCTCGCTTGGGGCAATAAGTTTACCTTGGATGAGTTGATGGACCAAAAGGTCTGTGTAGAGGGCTTCGCGGCCGTATTGATGGCAAGGCCCGGCAGCTAGGCCTTTGGTGAAAATAAAGGTAGTTTGAGCAAAAAGGGTATGACAAAAGAGGAAGAGGAAGGTAAAGTAGCTCAACGTTTTCATGTGGCTTTATTTGTTTAGGCGGATACATTTGGCCAGTAAAGTAGCGAAAAGGAGCGGCACTTCAATGTACTAATGGCCAATTTATGGTTATACTTTTCCTTTTTTTAGGCTAGGCAACGCTGATTCTTAATTGTTTTTTAAAAAAGTCTCGATTACATAGTTTTCAGTAAAAGATTTATTCTGAGCTGATTGTGCCAATTTGGTCTTAACCTGTCCGTTTAGATATTGCCGATTCTCAGCAAGGTAGTTCAAAAAGGTACTCAATTGATTTTTGGACATTTTTTCCAGGTCTTCTACCAGTATATTCACTACGCTAGGATGTGCGTATTTTAAGTTGTTGAGCAACAATGTTCGGGTATTGATGTCGACATTGGCGAAGGTTTGGAAAAAGGATTGGCTCACTTTTTCGCCTTTCCAAAGTTCCTTGGGCAGTTTTTTGAGGATGTACAAACGATTGCCGGGTGAGGTGTGTTTAAAAACCTCCTGGACTTGCGAAAGTTGATTGACCAGGGTCGTCGAATTCAGTTGTTTCAAGGCAAACAACTGGTAATCCTCAGCAGGGGATTTTAAGAATGACTCTGCCAGAGCAGTGTCATAATAACTGAGTAAATGTTGTTCAATTTGTTCTTTGATGTTGCCATGCGCCAAATGCCAGGCCGTGAAACAGGAATACAAAGCTCCCTCAACGACAGACTCTTTGATCTCCGTACGGGTAGCCCCCGATACCGCATCCACCTCTTTGCCTTTAAAAGTGATTTTTTCCACGGCGGCAATGCTCTGATCGAACAAATCCTCCATGGTTTTCCGTTCCAGAATCGAGTGTCGATCCAATAAGAGGGTGTGCAGTTTGGCATAGTCGGCAGGGGTAAAGGCTTCGTGGTCAAATTTGGTCAACAAATTGTCGGGAAACACCCCATAGCCCACATAGTTTCCTACCAAATTCCAGTACAGTGTGATGTACATCGGTTTACAAAGTCCATCAATACAGACCGGAGTGATCACGTCGGCGCAATACAACAAAGGACGCTGTTGCGCATCCGACAACAACCAGACCTGATGCTTCAAGAGGCTGTCAGTGCCCGCCAGCGTAAAGACCATTTTTTCATTGGCCACCTGAGCAAATTGCTCAGGCATTGCCATGTGCAGTGGTGCATTTTTGGCCAGTTTGATTGTGCTGGAATAGAGCAATACGAAACCCAGAACCATCAATAAGACAAGCCGGGAGAACCAGGTTTCAACACCAATTCTTCGCAACATGACTTAGGGTTTTATGACTTGCTGTTCAGTGATCGTCCCCATGTATTCCTGCAAGTATTTTTCGTACACTGCCCGCGGCTGCACTTTATACTTGTGGCAAATGGCGGCAGCAAACCCTACCGCTGCACCCATTTGTCCGGTAGTGCGCATCACGCGGGGGCCACCTAATCCGATGTGAGAACAACTAAAGCAACGCCCAGCCATAAAGAGGTTGCTGATGTTGCGGGAATACAAACTGCGGTAAGGAATGTAGTAGTTTTTGGTTTTGTAAAAAAGGGCTTCGGACAAAAAATCCGGGGTTTCTTCGTTTTGCAGGTTGCGTTGAAAATGCACGTCGATGTCGCGGGTTTCTACCACTACGGAATCGGGAAACTGAGTATGATTGACCACGTCGTTGAAGGTGAAAACGTGATCGCCAATGAGGCGACGCGATTCCCGTTTGCCCAACAAATAAGAGACCCATTGCAGGCGGTATTTTTCATTGCCTGCTTGCTGTTTGGCGTTGAAAAAAGAACCGTAGATGGCGCGGAGCAGATGGTCGCGAATTTCTTCCCCGTCGTCAATCTGGTGTAGGTCATTGCGGGAAAACTCCCAGTACCATTCTCCGGCAGTGGCTTTGTGCTCTTTGGCCACAGCTACTGCCCAAGGCACGGTTGGGAATGTTTGGGCTTGCTCAGCTACCTCTGTCCGCCAAAGGATGGAAGATCCCATGACAAAGTTGTCCGCTTCTTCGGGACTCCAGAGCTCGCCCCACTTGTTCCAGGCCTCGCCGTGTTTGTGTACACTTTCCCGCCCGTAGGAGTACTCAGCTCCTGCCCAGTAGCCGATCCAGCCATCGCCGGTGGCGTCAGTGAAAAGGGGCGCTTTGAACCGAATCCGTTTGCCATTGGAGGTGTGTTGAGCATCGACATACTGGATAACACCGCTGTCCGCCACCGCATTGTAGGCGCGCCAATTGTAATGGATATCGATATTGGGGTATTTTTGGACGTTGCGGTCTCTTTTTTCCTGGTCTTTTAGTGCCTCCGGGGAGCCATTGGGGTAATGTTCGGTGTCGATCATGCGCAGGATACGTTCAAACTTGCCGTAGATGCCCAGGGTGTGAACCCGAACTTCACTACTGGCGTTGCCACCTAGCACCGGACGATCGTGGATCAAGGCCACTTTTAAGCCTTTTTCCGCTGCTGCAATGGCGGCAGCACAACCGGAAATTCCACCACCACAAATGACCAGGTCGTAGGTTTTGGTCGTTTCAGGAGCGAGTGGTTCGCGCAGCTTTTTTTTGCGCCATTCAGCCAGTTCTGCTCCACCTTGAGGAGGATCAATCTTGGTTTTACTCAAATAAATCGCATCACAACGGGCGTTGAAACCGGTTAGGTCAATCAATTCGAGGCTGATCTCCTTGCTGTT
>JAAFHQ010000354.1 GCA_013298445.1 Chitinophagales bacterium
ATCTACCTTAATCCTTTGCTCCCGATTCGCCAATTCCCAGGCAGTGTGAAACACCAGATTTCCAATTTTAACCATTTTGTCAAAATTGATTTTATCCGGTGTATCGCTGGTGCGGTGGTAATCCGGATGCACTCCATTGAAGTAGAAGATAGCCGGGATACCATTTTTGGCAAAGTTGTAGTGATCCGAACGGTAATAATAACGGTTGGGATCTTTTTCGTCGTTGTATTTGTAATCCAGCGTCAACTTGGTGTAAGTTGAATTGGCCGTTTCGTTGATTTGGTGCAATTCCGAGCTCAAACGATCAGCACCAATCACGTAGATGTAGTCGGGATTGTCCTTGTGCTCATCGTCTACCCGGCCTACCATGTCAACGTTGACGTTGGCTACTGTTTTGGCCAAGGGATAAATCGGGAACTGCGCGTAGTACTGCGAACCCAACAAACCTTTTTCTTCGCCCGATACCAGCATGCACAACACACTGCGCCGGGGGCCAATTCCTGCTTTTTTTGCCTCAGTCATAGCCTGGCAAATTTCAAGGACGGTGGAAGTTCCCGAAGCGTTGTCGTCAGCACCTGGATACATGTCGTCGCCGCGTTTGCCCAGGTGATCGTAGTGCGCGGTAACGACTACGTATTCATCCTTGAGTTTTGGGTCGGTCCCCTCAATAAAGCCCAATACATTGGCGCCCTTGAGTTGGCTGTAATTTTTTTCAGCAACGATGTTCACTGCACATTTGAACTCCACATTGCGTGGTTTGCCTTTGCTTTCAATTTTGTCGCGTGCACTGGTGATTTTCCCCACCATTTTGCCAAACATACTTTTGGCCAAATCCGTAGTGATGAAGTAATTGGGCGCAAAATTGTTTTCAGGGTCTTCGTCCTTAGCCATATCCATCCGCGAATTGAGGATGGCTTTGCGCGCTTCGGCTACGTTTTCCTTAAACTTGCGGTCGATGATGAACAGGGCCGCAGCACCATTGGCCTTGGCCGCACGCGCTTTTTTACGCCAGTCACTTGCCCACTCGGAAGCAGTACTGTTGCCAGTAATAGTGGATTTGCCCCCTTTCATTGGCTCGCCATCGTACACCACTACCAGTTTGCCTTTGACATTGGCGCCTTTGTAGTCGCTGTATTCAGGCGCGTCAATCCCAAAGCCCAGGAAGATGGCATCTTCAAATTTGGCCTCGAATTGCTTGGGGTTGGTAGCAGGATAAGTATAATAATCCCAGAGGTGGCGCAGGTCTTTATCGGCGTCTTTCATCTCGATTTTGCGCCAGCTTTGATTGGTAAAAGTGATGGATTGGAAATAGCCGCCATTTTCACCTACAGTAGGCAAACCCCAGGATTTCATCTGTGCAGCGATGTAATCAGCCGCACGGCGCTGGCCTTCGGTACCGGTTTCTCTTCCTTCAAATTCAGCGGAGGTGAGTTTGAACAAATGCTGACGCAGGTCATCCGCGCTGATGGTATTGGCAAAACGTTGGGCGTTCTGGTCTATTTGTGCCCGCAGGGCTATGCCCAAAAGCAAGAGCAAACTGAGAACAAGTGGTTTTTTCATACTACTTTTAATTGAGTACTGTTTTGAATAGTACGGTTGAGTCGGCGTATGCCGTTGATAGTGAACAATGGGTGATTGTTGGAACGAAGATAGGGATTTGTAAGAATTTTAGAGGAATTGGTGCTGATGTGACCACTACTGGACAAGTTATTGATCTAAAGTTACTTCTTTTAATCCTCCTCTTCTCCCTCCACCACAATCCCATACTTTTCCAAACGCCGATACAGGGCAAAGCGGGTAATGCCCAGCGACCTCGCCACTTTGGACAATTTATTTTGGTGGAAAGCCAAGGCACGTTTGATCATTTCCAATTCCATTTCCTCCAGGGTCATGCTGCCTACCTCTGGAAATTTGGCGCTACTTTTCGTGCTACTGCCTTGTGGTTGAAGGTTTTTTTGGAAATCGGCTATCCCCAGTTCATCCCCAGTACTCAACAAAACGCTGCGTTCAACCAGGTTTTTCAGTTGGCGGATGTTGCCCGGCAAAGGCAGGTTTTTTAGCCATTGTAGCGCCTCTTTGTTGACGTACAAATTGGGACGCTGGTAAAGGGCTTTGAGGTTGTTGACAAAAAAATTGACCAATGCTGGAATATCCCCGGGGCGCTCGCGAAGGGCAGGCAGTTTAACCGTGATGAGGTTGATGCGGTAAAAAAGATCTTCGCGAAAAGTACCCTGAGCCACCATTTCTTCCAGGTTGCGGTTGGTGGCACAAACGATACGAACATCCACTGTTTTGCTGCGGCTGCTGCCCAGTGGCTCGAAAGTGCGGTCTTGTAGTACCCGCAGGAGTTTGACCTGACTGGCCAAATCAAGGTCCCCTATTTCATCCAAAAAAATACTGCCCTTGTGCGCCATTTCAAATCGACCAATGCGGTCCGTTTTGGCATCCGTAAAAGCACCGCGCACATGGCCAAAAAGCTCACTTTCAAATAAACTAGATGAAATCCCACCCAAATTGACATTGACAAAAGGTGCCTTGCTGCGCTTGCTGTTGAGGTGGACTGCTTCGGCAATAAGCTCCTTTCCTGCACCACTTTCCCCAGTAATCAGCACGGGGGCATCGGTCGGAGCTACCCGGGCAATCGATTCAAGCAATTCCAACAAGTGGGGATCTTCACCCACAATGTTTTCAAAATGGTACTGTTCGTCGAGGCGTTTGCGGTTGGGTGATTGAGGCTTGGATTGGGCCAAATTGAGGATGGTGCGCACCGACTGCAACATGGCCTCATTCTGCCAGGGTTTGGTCATAAAATCCGCTGCTCCAATTTTCATACCTTCTACTGCTAGTTCAATACTTCCCCAGCCAGTGAGTAAAATGACCGGAAGGAGTGGCTGCAAGGTTTTAATTTTCTGGAGCGTATTTAAACCTTCGGTTCCAACAGTTTCGATGGAGAAATTCATGTCCAGAATGGCCAATTGGGGCGTATTTTTTTTCAAAAAAGCCAATGCTTCCTGCGGAGAGCTGGTAGCATGTACTTTAAAACCCTCTTGTTGAAACAGGAGTGATAAGGAGGTTTGAATCGCATGATCATCGTCAATCAGGAGGATCAAGGTGGATCAGGATTTAAAGATGAGTACAGGAATATTGACTTCTTCGATGATTTCGTGTGCCAAACCACTGCGTAAAATACGATCCCAAAAACCTTTGCGGTGGGCAGTCAGTGCAATGAGGTCGGCCTTTACTTCCTGCATGTAGCTTTCGAGATGGTCCATGATGTCGTCGCCTTCAAGGATGGAAAAAACTACTTGGCGGTCTTCATTGTCTTCCTCCAGGGCCCGCATTATTTTTTCCATTTGTTGTTTGGCCCAGGCCTTTTCGGCGGGGTCGTCGTTGACATGAACAAGGTGGAGGTGTGCATTCAAACCCTGGCACCAGGCGACCATTTTTTCGATGGAAGCCAAATTGGCCACATCAAAATCCGTGGCATACACCACACTCTGAATGGGCGCAAATTTGGTTCCAGGAGGAGTCATCAGCACTGGGGCTTCAGAAAAATTGATCATTCGAGCGGCTAGTCCGCCAAAAATTCGGCCAGCCAGCCCCATGCGATTGCGCATTCCCATGATGATGAGGTCTGCATCGTACTGTTTGGTGAGCGATTCTATACTATCCCCCAATCCACCGCCTGCAACTATACCTCGAATAGGTAACTTTTGATCAGTTGGAGTGAGATTGGATTGGATGAATTGCCGCAACTTTTGCAGTTCTTCAATTTGCTCCTTGTCTTGGATTTCGCTCAGATCCTCAGTGTCTTCCTGCACTGCAAAATCAGCACCGTCTTTGATGTGGGCAATATATAAGTCGTTGTGCAAATGGCGGGTTAGATGCAAGCCGTACAAAAAGGGCTGAGCACTATTTGAGTGATAATCCGTAAGGCATAAAATGGAGTCCATTGAAAAGGGTCTTTTATTCTGCTTTTTCAGCACTTCGACTTCGCTCAGTGACCCCTTCGACTTCCCGGATTGAATCTTTTACCTCTTCCCGGCGCTGCCGCAAAACTTCGGGCAAAGAAGGAAGAATCCCTGCTGCCAGAGAAAGTGCAATAACGGCAAGTGATAGCCATTCCGGTAAATCAATGTGGTGCACCAAAAACATTTTAATGCCCACAAAAGCAAGGATGACCACTAGGCTATAACGCAGGTATTGAAACTTGTCGAGCATGGAAGCCAAAACGAAATACAAAGAACGCAGCCCTAAGATAGCAAAAATATTGGATGTAAATACCAGAAAAGGATCAGTGGTAATGGCAAAGATGGCAGGAATGCTGTCGAAGGCGAAAAGAACATCTGTTGTTTCAACCACCAAAAGGGCAATAAACAAAGGGGTTGCCGCTGTGGCACCACCAATTTTTACAAAAAACTTTTGATCGTGAAAACGATCGGTAACTGGAAAAAAACGCTTGGCCAAAGCCACCAAAGGGTTTTTATCCACCTCCACATCTTCGTCGTGATCCTTTTGAATAAACATTCGGTAAGCAGTATACAAAAGAATACCTCCAAAAATATATGTAACCCAGCTAAAGCGATGCAAGAGTGCAGCACCAATCACAATCATGAGGCCCCGAAATAGTACAGCGCCGATGATGCCCCAAAACAACACCCGGTGTTGGTATTGCTGTGGAATCCGGAAATAGGCGAAGATGACCGCGATGACAAAGATGTTGTCAATGCTCAGCGATTGTTCCACCAAATAACCAGTCAGGTAAGTGATAACCGCTTTTTGGCCCGAAAATGGTGCCCCATTTTCATGAACCCAGTGGTTTTCGTATGCGAAGTAAATGAAGATGCTAAATAAAAGGGAAAAGGAAACCCAAACCCCTGTCCAACGAAAAGCTTCTTTGGCACTGATACTATGCGCATCTTTATTAAAAACGCCCAAATCCAGCGCGAGTAAGGCTGCGACTAAAACCAAAAAGCCAATCCAGATTAACATAATTTCAAATTCTGTTGATGGTAAAGCAAATGCTAGGCTAGCACAATGATAGTGGTTTTTCCATACAATGATTTCTTCCGAAAAACAAAGTCTTCATTCAACATCCTAAAGAGGGCAGGAGTTCAGGGAAAAAAAGAAGGGCAATCGAATGGATTGCCCTTTTGGTCGAAATTGTGAGGTCGGAAGCGGATTTGAACCGCTGTACGAGGTTTTGCAGACCTCTGCCTAGCCGCTCGGCCACCCGACCCTGTAGTCGTCAAAACGCGCGATTGCGCTTTGGAGAGGCAAAGATAGGTGAACTAGAAATGCTGTGCAAGTACTTGTGAGAAAAAAATCAAAAGTTAATTGCAAAAACGTTCCTTAGCAGTGGGGCAAAAATAAGTGATCATTTTTCCTGAGCCAGAGGATTAGATAAGACACTTAAAATGAAACGTTTACTTATCTAATCCTCTGGCAAAATGATCACTTATTTTTTTATCGCCCTTTACACTACACTGAATTCACTCACTTTTGCCATTTCTTTTTGTAGATTCTGATAATTCCCCTCAGAAAGCGGCACCAATGGAATCCGCACTTCCTTGCTGCACAAGCCCAAAATTTCCATCCCTGCTTTCACCCCGACTGGATTGTTCTCGATGTACAACCATTGGTGAATGTCCAGCAACTCGGCATTCAGGCGGGCCGCAGTGGCAAAATCCCCGTCCAGTGCGCTGCGCACCATGGAAGAAAATTGGGCCGGATACATATTGGCGATCACCGAAATAGCCCCATCGCCCCCACAGGACATCATGGGCACAGTGAGTGCATCGTCGCCTGAAATCACAGCGAAATGCTCGGGGCGGTGTTTGAGGATTTTCATGGCTTGCTCCAAATTACCAGAGGCTTCTTTCACCCCTGCAAATTTGTCGCTGCTTTCCGCCAGGCGGATGATGGTTTCGGGTTTGACGTTGCTACACGTGCGCCCCGGGACGTTGTAAATGATAATAGGCACTGGTGAAATCCCGGCGATCTGCATGTAATGCTGGAAAATTCCCTCTTGTGGCGGTTTACTGTACGCCGGGCTGCTCGACATGATGGCGTCGAAGCCTTCCAGATTGTAATTGCGGATCTTTTCTACCAGTGCCTCCGTAAAATTGCTGCCGAACAGACCGGCAACAAGCGGCTTGCGCCCCTTCACCACTTTGATGGTAAAATCAAATACCTCCCGACATTCCTTGCTGCTGAGCGTAATGGCCTCTCCAGTGGTGCCCAGCGACACAATATAGTCGACGCCCCCCTGGATGACATGCTCAATGATGGTTTCGAGGGCATCGTAATCTACTGCTTTGTTGCGAAAAGGGGTAATCAGTGCTACACCCGTTCCTCTAAACTTTGCTAGCCCCATGTTTGATATTTGTCTTGGT
>JAAFHQ010000355.1 GCA_013298445.1 Chitinophagales bacterium
CTGGGACGGTCAAACCAAATACTTGCCATTTGAAGTTTGGGATTCACTGGCCTTGATGCTCCTGGGTCTGGCGCTTTTCAAATGGGGATTCCTGACGGGTGGCTGGTCAACAAAGCAGTACTGGATGGTTCTTAAAATTGGTTATGGACTGGGTTTGCCCCTAGTGATGTGCAGCAGTTATTACGCCTTCCGTCACTTCACCACCATCGAAGCCAACCTCGCCCGTATGGAACAGGTGCCCATCAACTGGATTGGGTTGATTTATCCTTTCCAGCGCATTTTGATCGTTTTGGGGCATGCTTCGGCACTGATTCTGTTGGCCAAATCGGGCGTAGCCCAGGGCTTGTGCCGTCGATTAGCAGCAGTGGGGCGCATGGCTTTGAGCAACTACATCTCTCACTCCCTCATTTGCACCCTGTTCTTCTTTGGCTACGGCTTGAACTACTACGGCGAGCTCGAATTCTACCAAATCTATTTCGTCGTGTTGGTCATCTGGGCCATTCAGTTGATCGTGAGTCCAATCTGGTTGAAGTACTTCTTGTTTGGTCCGCTGGAGTGGCTGTGGCGGAGCTTGACCTATTGGAAATTGCAGCCGATGAAGCGGTAAAGGCGCCCTCCGTATTTTGTCTAGTTGCTAATTCAACACCTATAAAAAACAATTTATGACCGCGCAAACAATGTTAAAACCCACTGCTGCCACCGAGCGGATTTCCTCGATGGACATTATCAGAGGGGTCTCCCTGTTGGGTATTTTATTGATGAATATTACGGGTATGGGCTTGTTCAAAGCTTATAGCGACCCAACCAATGCCGGCGGGGCAACTGGTTTGAATTTGACGGTTTGGTGGATAACTAACCTGTTTTTTGAAGGCACGATGCGTGGCATGTTTTCCATGTTGTTTGGCGCCGGAATTCTACTCTTTATTGGCGGTAAGTCTAAATATACCGAAGGTTCACAGGTGACCGATTTGTACTTCCGCAGATTGCTTTGGATGTTGCTTTTTGGAGTGATTCATTGCTACTTACTGTTGTGGTCAGGTGAAATATTGTATGCTTATTCCATCGTGGGGATGTTTGCGTTTAGTTTTCGACACTTGAATCCTAAACGCCTGATTATCGCGGCGACTGTTCTTTTTGTTATTGCTGCTACATTGAATGTGAAAGATGATTATCAATTGCACAAAACGGCAGCAACGGCGGCGGCGGCAAAAATCAAAAAAAGCAATGGCCAAACATTGACCAAGCTGGAAACCAAAGCCATTGAAAAATGGGATGAAAAAGTGAAAGAAGATAAGCCCTCGCCTCAACGCATCCAAGAAGAAACCAAGGAAAGAACCAAGGGCTATTTCAGTATCGTCATGTACCGTGCGCCCCTCAATCAAGTCATTGAATCCTTGTATTTGTACCGTTACGATATTTGGGACATCTTGGCAATGATGCTTTTAGGGATGGCTTTTTTGAAAAATGGCATTTTGAAAGCCGCCAAATCCAATCGCTATTATTTAGTCATGGCTTTGATTGGTTATGCCATCGGAATTACCACCAATTATCTTGAAACCAGCTACATCCAGGCGCATCATTTTGAGATCCTCGCCTTTTCTCGTACCTCACTTACGTATGATATAGGCCGAGTTGCCACCACTTGTGGGCATATTGCGCTCATTATGTTATTTGTCAAATCCGGTCGGTTGCTTTTTTTGCAAAAATCGCTCGCCGCGGTGGGGCAAATGGCCTTTACCAACTACATCATGCACACCCTCATCACCGATATCATTTTCTTAGGATTTGGCTTTGCCCTATTCGGCAAATTGCAGCGGTATGAGTTGTATTACATCGTTTTCGCAATTTGGGCTTTTCAATTGATTGTCAGTCCAATTTGGTTAAAGTATTTCCGGTTTGGCCCCCTTGAATGGATGTGGCGGAGCTTGACCTATTGGAAGTTGCAGCCGATGAAGCGATAGTCTTATTTCGCACGGAGATGACCAGGTTATTTTTCAATCAACAAAGGATCAAGATGCAGAGCGTAATCGCACCGATTCAAAACAACGACCGTGAAGTTTTCATGGACGTACTCCGAGGGTTTGCCATTTTTGGCATCCTGATCGCCAACCTGACGGCGGGCGGTTTGGGCTGGGGACCGAATAAAGTCGAAGCCAGCCCGTTTTTGCTCCCTGAACTGGACAAGCAACTCGACTTCTGGTACACCATTTTTATTGAAGGGAAATTCTATTCCATTTTCAGTTTATTGTTTGGTTGGGGCATTGCGCTACAAATACAAAGAGGGATCAACAAAGGAGGCGATTCGATGCCGATGATCAGACGGCGCTTGCTCTTCATGTTGCTGCTCGGATTTATGCATATCCTGATCTGGACGGGTGATATTGTCCTGTTTTATGCCCTGCTGGGGTTCTTGTTGCTGCCGTTTAGGCGGTTTTCGGATAAGACGCTCTTGATCACAGGTGCAGTGCTGATCCTCATGCCCATTGTGTTGTACGCTGCCAAATTGCAATGGCCTGTCTTGAATGCGCCTGCCGAGATCTTGACCACAATAGGCACAAGTGTGACCCAAAAAATAACCGGACAAAGCAACACTGCCGACTTTGGACCTTTGTGGGCTTCAACCAGTTGGTGGACCATTTTAAAAGCAAATATCGGAGGTATATTTTACCGCTTCTCGTACTTGTTTTTTGTCAGCCGCATCCCGAAAGTATTCGGTATGTTCTTGATTGGCTTTGTATTGGGGCGTTCCAATTTTTACAAAAACTTCACTCAAAACAAAAAAGTGGTCTATTGGGTCATTGGTTTGGGTATGCTAATTGGATTGCCAGCCAACTATTTTCTGGCACATTATACCCACTATTTTGGAGCTGATTATTATGACTTGAAGCCGAACGGCCTTTATCAAACCATTGCCTATGCGCTGGGTGTTGTGCCTTTAGCCTTGGCATATGTGGGTGCTTTTATGCTGTGCTTTCAAACGGGTTTTGGAAAAAAATGGATGTCCATCACTGCGCCGGTTGGCAAAATGGCCTTCAGCAATTACATGATGCACTCGCTGGTTTGCCAATTTGTTTTTTTGGCCGCTGGCCTGAATTATGGAGGGCTGGTTGGGACGGCTGGTTTGACCCTTTTTGGCATTGGTCTTTTCTCCTGCCAAATCTTGACCAGCACCTTATGGCTTCGCTACTTTAATTATGGCCCGCTGGAGTGGCTGTGGCGGAGCTTAACTTATTGGAAGTTGCAGCCGATGCGAAAAATCGCTCCAGCTCCTAACCTTGTTTCGACCGCATCCTAAGTTCGCTAAACACCACTTTAAATCTTTCACTTACAACACCAAAATTCTTAAAATATGTCTACTAGATTGTTTTTCGCTTGCGCCATCACCCTGATCGGCGCCCTGACCCTGACTGCCCAAAGCGGCACCACCGCCGAAGGCCTGAAGTACACCGTTCTCCAAGCCGGCACCGGCCCAGCCCCGAAATTGGGACAAGAAGTACTCATCCAGGTGGAGGCATTGGACAGCACGGGCAAGGTGGAGTTTTCCAGTCGCGACCTGGGCTACAACATGCATTTCCAATTGGGCAAAGAGAACGACCCCATTTCCAAAGCACGGGATCTTTTGATGACCCAGATGAAAAAGGGCAGCAAATACCGCGAGGAATTGCCATTTAGCCTGCTACCGGCCGAGGTGCCCGAAAGCAAAAAATCGGGGTACATCGTCTCCATCGTCGAAATCACCGACGTGATGGACGCCAAACCTGCTGCCTGTGACCTGTTTGTAGAAACTGCTGAAAAAAGTGGCATAGCCGCCGCCGAAGCCGAATTCAAAGCTTTGCAAAAAAGCAACCCCAAGGGCTACAGCTTTTTTGAGTGGGACATCAATACCGCAGGTTATAAGGCCCTGGAAGCCAAAAAAGTCGACATAGCCATCGCGCTGCTCACCCTCAACAACACGATGTTTCCCAACTCTGCCAATACCTACGACAGCCTGGCCGACGCTTATGCGGCCAAAGGCGACAAGGAAAAAGCGAAGGCCAATTACCTGAAGGCTTTTCAGATGAACCCGAAGTTTACGGCCAGTAAGGCGAAGATGGAGAAACTATAAAGGAGGTGTTGCTATCCTTCGTGTTTGAACGTGGAATGACTACTTCTGGTTTTTAACAATAAGCAGTTGACCACATTAAGTCAAGCATTTAATGTGGTCAACTGCTCAAAACAAATCCTTACAATGCAACTAAATAATTTTTTCTCATTCCTAGCAACGTGTATTGCCTTGTCCATTTTCACAGTCGCTTGCAATGCACCAACTAAGGATGCTAACCCTACCGCTACCATGCAAGGTATCCAAACGGGTGGCGTAAAAGTTATCCCCATCACCACACCCAAAGGCACTTTTAATGTGTGGACAAAGAAAATAGGCGATGGCAAAATAAAGGTTTTGCTTTTGCATGGAGGGCCAGGTTTTACCCACGATTATTTTGAAT
The DNA here is from genome assembly GCA_013298445.1 of Chitinophagales bacterium. Classification (GTDB taxonomy): domain Bacteria; phylum Bacteroidota; class Bacteroidia; order Chitinophagales; family Saprospiraceae; genus Haliscomenobacter. The sequence goes on from JAAFHQ010000355.1 coordinate 4,485, forward strand.
GCTTTGAAAGCTTTTTACCCAAAGAGGGCATTGAATTTTACTACTACGATCAATTGGGCGTTGGCAATTCTGACATTCCAGCAGATACCTCACTTTGGAATCTTCCTCGCTATGTAGAAGAAGTAGAACAAGTAAGAAAAGGATTGGGACTTGAAAATTTCTATTTGTTGGGGCATTCATGGGGCAGTATGTTGGCTATGGAATATTTACAGCAATACCAAAGTCATGTAAAAGCCGCAGTATTGTCTAATATGACTGCGGGCATAAAAAGTTATGTAACCTATAGCAATCAATTAAAAAATGAAATTCTTTCAAAAAAAGAATTGGCAGTTTTTGATTCATTGGACCAACGAAAACTTTATGACTCTCCTGAATACCAAAACTTATTGATGAGTAAACTTTATACACAGGTGGCCTGCCGGATGCCCGTTGAAAATTGGCCGGAACCATTGATGAGAGCATTCAAAAAAGCAAATCATGAGATATACATACACATGCAAGGTGTGGACGAATTTCATGTGACAGGCAATTTTAAAGATTGGGAAATGTGGGACAGATTGCCCAATATCAAAGTTCCAACACTTGTGCTTGGTGGCAGGTATGATGAAATGAACCCAGAGGATATGGTGAAAGAAGGGCAAATGATTCCGAACAGTAGAACGTATTTGTGTCCCAACGGAAGCCACATGAGCATGTATGACGACCAACAAAATTACTTCTCGAACCTCATTGGGTTTTTAAAGGACGTGGAAAACAACAAGTTCACTCCAGACAAAAAACAATAAAGATACAACTACAAAGTCAGGCAGTTTTTGATTGATAAAAAGGAATGAACATGAATAAGCACAGGCAGTTTGCCCACCCAATCACCATCTTTTTCCTTACGTTGCCATATGGCATCAGTTCCGGCTTTGTATCTGTAACCTTGCCATTCATATTGGTGCAGCATGGATTTTCGGTTGCAGCGGCGGCGGCCATTACCGCTGTTGGTTTGTCGTCCAATTTATGGCGCTTCGCATGGGCTCCTTTAACCGACCTGACGCTCAGTTTGCACAAATGGTACATCATTGGCATTGCGATGTGTGCCATCAGCTTGTTTTCCCTGGTCTTTGTGCCACTCGCTGTTGCCTATTCAAGGATTTTGATGAGTGTGGTCTTTGTTTCCCAAGTTGCTGCCACCTTTGTTTTTGCACCGGTTGGAGGGTTCATGGCCAAGTCCATTGAAGAAGGTAAAAAAGGACGAGCGGCAGGTTATGCTCAAGCAGGCAATATGGGTGGGGTGGGCTTTGGCGGCGGTGCGGGCATCTGGCTGGCCAGTCATCTGTCTTTTGGGGCATCGTGTGCGATTGTTTCTGTATTCATGTTGTTATGTGCTTGTGCTTTGTATTTCGTACCCCGCCTACAGTCAGATAAAACCCAATCTTTGTTACAAGGCTTTCAATCCACAGCTTTGGGCGTCAAAGATCTGCTACGTTCACGAGTAGGCATTTTCACTGCTTTGATGGTGATGACGCCAATTGGTGCCGGGGCGGCTGGGTACATGTGGTCTTCAGTTGCTGATGATTGGCGTGTACCGACCGACACCGTAGCTTTGGTTACGGGCGTTTTGAGCGGATTGGCAAGTACAATTGGTTGCATTATCGGGGGTTGGGTTGCCGATAAACTGGGGCGATGGTGGGGGTACTTTGGGGCGGGATCGCTCATGGCACTTGTGACTTTGGTCATGAGCTTAGCTCCATTTTCTCCTTTAAGTTTTGTCAGTGGAGTATTGTGCTATGCCTTGTTGATGGGTGTTGCCAATGCCGCTTTTTGTGCCGCGCTCCTTCGTGCCATTGGTACACATCTCGCTGCAACAAAATATGCATTGTTGTCTTCCTTGGGCAATCTTGGCGCGGTTTATATGACTGTT
>JAAFHQ010000356.1 GCA_013298445.1 Chitinophagales bacterium
GTCCTGCGTTCCCATTGCGTCAACCATCAAATGCCCCATGCCCGGGATGTTGAAAATGTTTTCCACCAAAATCGAACCAGCCACCATATCGGGCAATAGGGAACCAAAATAGGTAATCAGCGGGAAAGCAGCGTTGGGAAAGGCATGCTGCCAAATTACCTCATTTTCAGCTACACCTTTGGCTCGGGCGGTGCGCACAAAATCCTGGTTGAGTGCCACAATCATGGCACTGCGCATTTGACGGGCCAACACAGTCATGGCTGGATAAATCAAACAAAGGATTGGAATGATCAATTGCCGGAAACTGACACTAATCCAGGTGCTCCAGGATGAATTTTCATCCAGATCCATCATGCCCGTGATGCGGATAAAGTTCATGCCCCAATCGGGGTTGGAAAAAACCACCAAAAGTACCAGCGCAACCCAAAAAGAAGGCATAGCATATAAACCAAATAAAAAATTATTGGCACGTCGATCAAATCTTGATCCTTTGTGAATGGCCATCCTTACCCCAAAGAAGATCGCCAACAAATAAGCAATGGGCAGCGCAAAAATATTGATCAATAAGGTCCAGCTCAAAGCGCGTTCAATTTTTGCACTCACAGGTTTACCATCTTCAAAAGACTGTCCAAGATTCCCTCGCAAATAACCCAAAAAAGTGTGGTGAAATTGATTGTCAAAACCTTGCCAAACCAGGGCTGGTCGATACAATTTGGCTTTTTGAGGATGAGCCATCAAATAATCAAATGATTCACGTAAATGCTGATAAGCAGGATAAGTTGCCTGTTGAAGCATTGAATCTTGCGGAATCAAGCCCGCCATTTTATCCAAATGCAATTGAGCTACTCCCAGGTCTTTGCTGAATTGCAGCGTGTTGATTACCTGCCCCAGGCTACTGCGAGCCTCAGAATTCCATTGCACTGGCATGCCCTGAAGTCCTTTTTTTAACTTGCCTAAAGACTCGTAATAACGTTCAACTGCTGGCCAATTGCCGTTTTGCCGCAGCAATTTCATCAACACTTCCCGGCGATTTCGAAATGGGATTTTGTATAAAGTATCAGGGTACGCTGCGGGTTGGAAAGAAAAATAAAAAACAGGCTTATTGAGGCCCATACGAGCGGAACGGCTCCGGTACATCCGCAGCAATTCCGCCTCGCTTTGGGTAGATTGCTCAAATTCTTCAGCGTTGGCGTCCTCCACAGGATCACCAGGCACCATTCGGCTCAGGCCGAAAGTGAGTACCAAGGCTAAGAGCAGGGTAGGGGCGAACAGCAGAAGACGTTTGAGGAAATAGCGGAGCATTGATTTTATTTCAGTTTGAACTCAGCAGGAGCATAGCCTGGAGTGTTTTCTATGGGTTCAGCCTCAAATCGTTTGTGAATGGCGATGCATTCTTTGAGGGTAAACAAGAAAATTTCCGCTTGTTCCTCAAAAATCATTTCTTGCAAACGATAATACATGGCCCGGCGCTTTTTGGCATCAAAAGTAACCGGAATCTGATCGATCAAGGCATCGGTTTCAGCATTGCCAAAACCACTGCGGTTGTCCGAATCAGTCCGCCAGGTTTGTTCGGGAGACCAGATGGGAGGTAAGCTTCTCCCTGCACTCAGCAACTCGAAATTATGGCTTGCCCAATTTCCGATTAATTCTTGCCCCGGCAAAGCTTTAGGGATGATGTCAATTCCTACTTTTTTTCCATTGTCCTGAAAAAGCAGAGCCATTTGCTGTGCAGTTTCCCTGCCTGAGGCATAAAAATAGGACAAACTCAATTCGGTAATTTTGCCATCGATCACTTTGTCAACAATACCATTTTTATTGCTGTCTTTCCAACCAGCTTCTGCCAATAAGGCTTTGGCTTTGTTGAGGTCAAAAGGAATAGGTTTAATGTTTTTATTGTAGTCGGGAGAATTGAGTGGTACCGGGCTACAAATTCTTACCCCAAAACCCAAATACAATTCATTAATCAGCTCATCTACATCCAGTATATGTGCAATTGCTTTGCGTACCCGCTTATCCGCCAGTTTGGGGTTGCGCGTGTTGGTCGCAATACAGAAATAAGTCATGGTTGTAGGGCTGAGGAAATTGTAGCGCTCGCTGACTGCTTCGTTTCTTTGCAAATCCAAAAAGTCCTCAGGTGTGAGCCGGTTGGTGGCGTCAATTTCTTCGTTTTTAAGTGCAGCCGTTGTTGCAGCGGGGTCAACAATGATTTTAAAAGTGATTTCATCGGGGTATGCCGTAAGCAGGGGATGGGTTTTGACGATTTTGTCGCCCCACCAGTCTTTTTTCTTCTTGAGTACAATTTTTTCACCGGGAGTCCAGGATTCGATGCGGTATGCGCCACAACCAACCAGGTATTTGGGGTCATTGGAATAAGGTTGGGAGCTGAACAATTCGGCGAATTCAGCTACCTTGGGATTGGCTGCCAATGCCTCGGCTTTTGCTGGATTGCTTAATTCGCTGAAAGGAATGTCTTTCATCAAACCCTTGGGGTCCAGAATGTGCTCGGGGATGACCGAAAAGGAGTTGGTCGCGTATTCCAGTGAATAGATGGTTTTGGGACTCATTACCACGGTAAAACGTTTCGGATTTTTTGGGTCGATTTGTACATCCTTGATTTCTTCCACAAAAGGCCCGATTACGGCTTCAACTTTGGGGTTGAGGATGGTTTTTAGCGTAAACAAATAATCCTTGCCCGTTACGGGTTTTCCGTCATCCCACACGGCCTCGTCCAGGATTTCAAAAGTATAACTCACCGCGTTATTTGGTAAATCTTTGATAATGGGCTGAGCCTTGACCAGGTAAGGCACCAATTCAAAGGAATCGTTGAAGGTCATTAGGTTTAGATGGGCCAGATCGGAGGGAATACGTCCGTAATTGGTTTGGGTCAAAATGGTATTCAAACGATCCGCATCACTTTCCATGCGCACAACTACAGCATTTCCGGTACGCTTGTAGTCTACAGTTTTAACACAAAAAGATGCTGTGCAAAGCACGATGACCAGGCAAAAAAGAACGGTTTTGGAGATGTTCATGTAACGCATTACTTTGGATTAAAGGTTTCAAAATTTTACTACACCAATGAACGACTGATTAATTTTGGTGTTACAAACAAGCTTCATCAACACGGTGAGCTTATTTGCCCAAAAATAAACAATATGCAACGGAAAAAAAATTATCCCCAATTTAGCTGTTGTATTTTGTGGATAAAAAATAAACAGGATGCGTAGTGTATTAATTGCAGGAGGTACAGGTTTAATTGGCACCCAATTGAGCAAGTTGTTGAGTGAGCAGGGTTTTGAGGTAAGGCAGCTCAGCCGGGATCCCCGCGCAGATGCGCTATACCCAACCTATGCCTGGGATGTGGACAAAGGTACAATTGATGCCAAAGCCCTGGAAAATATCGACTACATCATCAACCTCGCTGGAGCAGGTGTAGCCGACAAACCTTGGACGCAAGTGCGCAAACGCCTCATCATCGATAGTCGGGTAAAAAGCAATCAATTGCTCAAACGCCAGATTTTGGCTATGCCTGAAAAACCCAAAGCCTTTATTTCGAGTGCAGCGGTGGGCTATTATGGTGACAACCCTTCCGAACAATGGTTCAACGAAGATGCGGCACCTGGCAAAGGTTTTTTGCCTGAAAGTTGTATCGCCTGGGAAGCCTCCATTCGCAGTTTGAGCGAAACGGGTTTGCGGGTCGTTGGATTACGAGTTGGTATTGTGCTTTCTACCAAAGGTGGCGCCTTGCCTAAACTGCTCGAACCCATGAAATTTGGCACTGCCCCTTATTTTGGCACTGGTCAAACCTGGTATCCTTGGATCCACATCGACGACCTTTGTCGCATGTTTATGTTTGCGCTGCAAGATGAAGACATGCAGGGTTTTTTCAACGCGGTAGCACCCAATCCGGTGCGCAATCGAGAATTGATCAAAACGGCGGCAAAAGTATTTGCTCCCAGGGCGATCAATATTCCTGCACCTGCCTTCGCGCTACGGCTGGTCTTGGGTGAATTGGCGGATGCCATCCTCACTGGGGTAAGAGCCTCATCCGCCAAGGTTCAAAAGGAAGGATTTGATTTTGAATACCCGCAGTTGGAAGCTGCTTTACGTGAATTAAAGGGCGCTAAGTAAAATCTTTGTATGCCTTTTCAAAAATTTCAGACTTTTGAAAAGCTCTTTAGCGCAAGATTGTGCGGGCAAAAACCCATCGAAAGTCTGAAACTTTCGATGGGGCGTTCTGAAGTTTTACATTGCCTCTTTTATCCCTACCTAAGGCCAAATGGCCAGCTTTCCATTTTCCTTCAGTTGATACCGCCGGCCCACTTTGACTTTTTTAAACCGCTGCTTGATCCCACTTGGCCATTCCACCACCAATTCGTCCACTTGTTTGGCATTGGCTAGCCCAAAGTGTGCCGTGAGGCTATTTTGACCAGCATAACCAGTTTGGGCCGAAATTTCGCGCATTTGCCAAACCGCCTTGCCATTGATGCTGCTCTTTACCCGCAGTTTTGCCCCAATGGCCGCTTGATTGGATTTGCTGCCTGATAAATGAATTTCCAGCCAGGTGTTTTTGTTCCCCTGATTCATAAACAGCAGGTTATTGGGCTCAGGGTCGTTTTGGCCATTTTTGCAGGTAGAAACCACCAAATCCTGAAACCCATCGTTGTTCAGGTCGCTCCAGGCGGTGCCAAAAGAACAGGGCGTACTAAAATTGGGCAGGCTTTGCAGGTCGCGCTCAAAAGTGCCATCCCCTTTGTTGCGGTACAAAAAGTTCACAATTTCTCCAGCGCAATACCCATTGCTGACAAACAAATCCAGGTCGCCATCATTGTCGTAATCGGCAAAGGCGCTGCCGAAGCTACAACCTCCATCGGTTTGGATAGGCCCGGTTGGTGCCAGATTAAACCCACCTTTGCCATTGTTGAGAAAGAGTTGGTTGTTTTGGGGCTTCATGAACCCGGCATTGCCTACAAACAAATCCAGGTAACCATCGTTGTTCACGTCGCCCCAACTGGCGGTGATTGAGCTAAAAGTATCGCGCACCACAGGGTCATTGGTGATTTTTTCAAAATGCCCCTTGCCTTGGTTTTTGAACAGGCTATTGTAATTCGCTTCTTCATTGGCCACAAAAAGATCCAAATCCCCGTCGTTGTCGTAATCCGCCCAATTGGCCGATCGGCTGGGCAGGGCTTCGCTTAGCCAATCGAGTTGAATGCGCTCGAAGTTGTTGTTGCCCGTGTTGCGGTAAAGCAGGTTGCGTTTGTCACCTGCGCTGTTGGTGATGTAGATGTCGACAAGGCCATCATTGTCGTAATCCCCAAAGGCGGCGGTTTCGGAATAGGTGCCCATTTGGCCGGTTATCCCTTGGCGTTGGTGCGTAAAATTTCCTTTGCCATCATTGGTGTAAAAAAGATTGGGACGGCGGTACCAGGTGGTGACGTAGGCATCCAGGTCGCCGTCGTTGTCGGTATCGGCGAAGGTGGCACCGTCAGAAGGGCTCATGTCGAGGGTGATGGAGTCGGTGGTGATGGCCTGAAAATTGCCCTTGCCGAGGTTGAGGTAAAGGTCGTTGTTTTGCCCACCTTTTAACCCTTTGGAGATGAACACATCGTCCAGTCCATCGCCATTGACGTCTACGAGGTTGATGCTGCGGCTGTCGCCGGGTTTGTTGACCAAAGGACTATTTTTGACTTGAATGAATTGTTGGGCTTGTAAAAATGGCAGTAGGCTGAGCCAGCAAAAGAAGAGGAGAGTCGGTTTCATAAGTCAGGTTTTGAGTGTATTGTTAACAAGGAGTGAGAAACAAAAACAAAGATGCTTGCCAGACTTTTTTTTCCTGAAAAAAAAATTCACTTGGTAAGCCGATGTACAGAAATGTGAGCTATTTTCCTCAACTTTAGCATCAAAACCGATCATTCGTCAATGCTTATGGAAAAACTGCTGAAAATCAAAATGCTGCTCATTTGTTTGCTCTGTCTCACCTTGAGCTATGGCCAAAACAAACCCAATCCCATTCGCCTCGATTCGGCCTTAAATGCCTTGCATCAACTCCAGTTGTTCAATGGTGTGGTGCTCGTGGCACAGGAAGGTCAGGTGCTGTACAAAAAAGCCTTTGGGCAAAATGACGCAGGGGGTAAAAGCCTTTTGAATACCCAATCTTCCTTCAACCTGGCCTCAGTGTCCAAGCAATTTGTGGCCATGAGTGCGATGCTGCTCAAGGAAGAAAACAAACTCCAATACGATGACCCAGTGCAGAAATACCTGCCAAGTTTTCCTTATCCCAACATCAAAGTTCGGCAGCTTTTGACCCATACTTCGGGTTTGCCCGAGTATTTTGACCTGGCCCAACGCCAACTCACCTTGCTGGATACTTTGA
>JAAFHQ010000357.1:0-1735 GCA_013298445.1 Chitinophagales bacterium
TCGGCAATTCAAAAGCAATTTTGTTCACCTCCCTTTTCAATTGCGAATATTCCACCACGATCACATCGCGGTTGTACCGCCGCACCAGGTCATTCAAATTATGCTCCAAATCCTCCAGGGTGCCGTGCCATTTGGGGTAATACGATTCCCCAATCACGTCAAAATGCACCCCTCGTGCCAGCATGTTGTCGATGAAAAAGACCGACTCGTGGTTTTGGCCACCAAGGGCTACGTGCAGCATCATCACAATGTTCGGGTCAACAGCCTTCACGGCCGCGGTGCCCGCATTGAGCAATTGCGCCAATTGATCCAGGTTGCTGACTTTGCCCTCCGGCCAGATGATGCCGTGGTTGATTTCATTGCCGATTTGTACCATGTCGGGCGTGGTGCCCTGGTCTTTCAGTTCCTGGATCACTTGTCGGGTGTAATCGTACATGGCCGTTTTGAGCTCGGTAAAACCCAGTCCCCGCCAGGCCGCTGGTTTGTATTGTTTGCCGGGATCGGCCCAGTAGTCGCTGTAATGGAAGTCGAGCAGCAGTTTCATCCCGGCGGCTTTGACGCGTTTGGCCATGGCCTTGGTGTGCGCCAGGTCGCAAAAACCCTTTTGGGGTGAGTAGCCGGAGTCGCGGGCGGGGTTGTTGAAAATCCGCAAGCGCACGTAGTTGAAGCCGTGTTGTTTTAAACTTTCGATGGCATCTACAGGATTTCCTTTTTCCGAAAATTTGATGCCACGGGCTTCCAATTCGGGCAAAAAGGAAATGTCTGCTCCCAACATTTGCCCCACTGGCCGTGGTTTGGCTGCTTCGCCTTTCAGTTCATAGGTTTTGTCAATGGTCACACTGGCCACTTCACGAGGGGTAACCGTAATGATGTCGGTTGAACCCTTCCACAACCCCGCAGCCGTGGCTTCAATTTTGATGATGTCTGGTTTAAGGCTGCCCTGCACAATGAACTGTGCTTTACCATTAAACAAGCGGCGCTGCCAAGCTCCGTCCACACATTGGTCGGGTTCGTGGCTGCTGGGGTCGCCATTGCCTACCCCAATAATTTTGCCCTCGCCATCGATGGAAAAGCGGATCAGGTTGTCGGCATCGGGCACTTCGCGGCCTTCGCGGTCGACTACCGTGACGTTGATGACACTCACGTCCTGGCCGTCGGCAAGCATGGTCGTTTTGTAAGGGGTGAGCACCACTTCGGTGGGTGTACCCGTGGTTTCAACTTTCGCCGTCAGTTTTTTCCCTTTTTTGTAGGCAATCGCTTCGAGCTTGCCGGGTTCGTAATTGACGGTCCATTGCAGGTGGCCATTGCGTTTCATCTCTTGTTTGCCCAGGCTTTTGCCGTTCAAAAACAGCTCCACTTCTTCCGCATTGGAATTGACCCACACATCGATGGGTTGGCCCCGTTTGTCGCGCCAGTTCCAGTGCGGGGAGATGTGCAAAACATCCTGATCGGTCCACCAGCTTTGGTAGTAGTAGTACAGGTTTTTGGGAAAACCACACATATCCATCACCCCGAAATGCGAACTGATGTTTGGCCATTGGTAGGGGGTTGGTTCGCCCCGGTAATCGAAGCCCGTCCAGATAAAGCCACCCAGCCAGAAGTCACTTTCGGCTGCCAGCATCCACCATTCTTCGGCGCGGCTGGCCCACCAGGGGGCATGGATGTCCTGATCGGGTAGGTAGGCGCGAATACTGTCTTTGCTGTACTCTCCACGGGTGGTTACGGTGCTACCCAT
>JAAFHQ010000357.1:1745-6360 GCA_013298445.1 Chitinophagales bacterium
CTTGTACACATTGGCCAGATCTGCAGCGTAAGTGCAGGTGCGGGTGGGATCCAGTTGTTTGAGCTTGGCGATGTAGGTTTGGGCGATGCGTTTGCCGTGGCTGGTGGTATGAATCCAGCCCTCTTCATTGCCGATTGACCACATGAAAACCGAGGCGTGGTTGCGATCTCGTTTTACCAGTCGTTCGAATTGCCCCATGTATTCCGGCCCACTGTTGAGCAAACGCTGCTCGTCCATCACCAACATCCCCAGGCTATCACAGGCGTCAAGCAATTCGGGGGTAGGGGCATTGTGGCTAGTGCGGTAGGCATTTGTACCCATGTTTTTGAGCAGTGCAATGCGGTAGTATTGCAGGTGATCAGGCAGCGCGCTGCCTACCCCTGCGTGGTCTTGATGGCAATTGACGCCGTACAGTTTGATGGCCTCGCCGTTGAGGAAGACTCCATCAGGTTTGATCTCAATTTTGCGGATGCCGTAACGGATGCTTTGTTTGTCGAGCAGTTTGCCATTCGCGCGCACTTCCACCACCAAACGGTGCAGGTAAGGATCTTTTAAAGACCACAAGTGGGGATTGCTGAGCGGGATGCTGTGTTTGAGGGTTTGTTCAGTGTTGGCGCCCAGGGTAATCGTTTGTTCCTTGGGTACGCCGACCAGCTTGCCCGCCCGATCCTGAAGGTACGTTTTGAGCGTACAAATGCTGTTTTGGGTGTTTTCATTGGCCAGGGTGCTTTCTACCTGCACGGTGGCGGTATTGCCCTGAAAATTGGTGTAGGCAAAAACGCCATCGCTGGCGATGTGGGTGTTTTGGTACTTGTTGAGCCAGACGTGCCGATAGATGCCCGCCCCTTCGTAAAACCAACCTTCGTATTGGGTGGCATCCACCCGAACGACAATGACGTTGTCGCGGTTGTAATTGATGAAGTCGGTGATGTCGTAGGCCATGCCGATGTAACCACTGGCGTTGGTGCCGAGGTAAAAGCCATTGATCCAGACCTGGGCATTGCGGAACACCCCATCAAACTGGATTTGAAAACGTTGACTGGAATCGGCGGGAGATACCCGAAAGTGTTTGCGGTACCATCCGATGCTGGTCTCAGGGAAAAGGCCGCCTACGGGTTTGTAGCCGTGGACCATCACATCAAAATTGTCTTTGTTGACAAAAGGCAATTCTACCGCCCAATCGTGGGGCAGGTTTAGACTGCGCCAGGTACTGTCTTTGAAGCGGGGGTCGATGGCGGTTTGGGCTGCGCCGCCAGATTTGGAAAAAATGGTGGTGATGCCGTAGTTGAAGTCTTTTTCGGGGTTGGCGGCGTGGCCGAAGTGGAATTTCCAGTTGGCATCGAAGTTGATGCGCTCGCGGGGGGAGCCTTGGGCGTACACCCATAATGGCAAGATGCACAGGAGACTAAAGTAAATGCATTTGAAAGCTTGCATGTTTTTTGTTTTGTGACATTTGGAGTGGAACTGGGGAGAGCCAAAGCGGCATGATGGTAAAACGGATGACACGGATTGAACGGATTTAAACGGATTTTGCTTTGCCTGCGGCAAAGTTTTTTAGGCCACAAATGACACAAATTTTCACAAATAAAACATTCACTTCGTTCATGTTGTGCATAACTAAGGTGTTCTAAGGTGCCTAAGGTGGTTCAATAAAACTTCTAAAGTGTTCTTATTGAACCACCTTAGGCACCTTAGAACACCTTAGGAAACTATATGCATACGGCACTTGCAAGTAAAGTTTGTGTCATTTGTGGCTTATATCATTTCGCCGAAGGCGGAATAAAAAATCCGTTTAAATCCGTTCAATCCGTGTCATCCGTTTTGCTATCATGTCGCTTTAGTTATTTAAAAGCGTTTAGCGCGGAAGTAGGCTTACCTGAATTGTCAAAAGCGCCCAGTGTATATCCTTTCCAGCCATTGTACGCCTGGGGTTCCCAGTACAAAACACCCAAACCCTTGTTGCCAGAAACTGACTTGACCTTGCTGATCAAATCACTCAAAAACTGGCCGGATTCAGTGGCGCTATCCCAACTCATGCCCACTTCCACCACCATCACTTCTTTGCCATAACGGGCTACCATGTCGTTCATGTTGGCAAGGCATTGCTGGTTGAGTGTGGCCCAATCGGTAGGCGAAGGGTACAAGGACATGCCGATCACGTCGTATTTAGCCCCATTGGCCTTGAGTCCGTCAAACATCCAGCGGAACAAGGAATTATTGTACCCATTGGAAATATGGGCGATGACCTTTGTTTTGGGGAAAACCGACTTGACAGCATCCGCTCCGGCATTGAAGAGTTGGGCGAAGTTGGCCATGTTCTCCGAAGCTTTGCCATCCGGCCAAAGCATCCCATTGTTGGTTTCGTTGCCTACCTGCACCCACTCTGGCTCGACGCCGCTGTTTTTTAAGGCAGTCAGTACTTCGACCGTATGGGCCGCCAGAGCTGTTTTTAAACCCGCTAAATCCATGCCCAGCCAGGCGGCAGGTTTGGTTTGTTTGCCCGGATCGGCCCAGGAATCACTGTAATGAAAATCGATCATGATGCGCAAACCCAAGGCCTTGGCGCGTAGTGCTTTGGCGACTACATCCGCAGTGTTGTTCCAGGCAGGGGAGGGGTTGACCCAGACCCGCAGGCGAATCGTGTTCATACCCAGGGACTTCATCAACGCCAAACCTTCTTGCTGGGTGCCTGCAGCGTTGAAAAATTGGAGGCCAGCTGCTTCCATTTCAGTGATCCAACTGATGTCGGCACCTTTGGCGAACTCGGTTTTAGATGGATTGGGCGGATCGACCGTGATCGGCGCATTTTTTTTGGAACAAGTGAGGCTTAACAGGATAGACAGAAATAGGATGATGCGTTTCATGATGGCGATTTAAATAAAGTCAGCCCTGGGCATTGGATTTGTCCAAATACCCAGGGAATGACGTAAGCACAATAATAGAACACTTTAGTAAAAAACGCTTATTACAACTTAGTCAACTTGTAAGTCTTGTTGATGAACTCCACACTGATGCGGTAGGTCCCGCCTTCATCAGGAGCAGGAATGTCCACTCCGGTATCTGCCACCAATTTTCCACCCAATTTTACGGTTGGGGAATCGGCATTGGCAATGGCAAATTTGTGGTCCCAACTTCCATTTTGGGGCAAAAGCAGGTACTTTTTGCCATTACTAAGCGGTACACTGATCTCAAATGCGCCGCTAGAAATCTGGGTGAATTGCTGGGTAGGCACTGGCACTGGATTGTTCCAGCCTCCCACTGTAGCATCACCAACGATGTACAAATTGGCCGGAGGCAATTCGGAATTGGTCACAGGGGTCACGGTGTATTTACCCTTTACAAAATCAACTACAATTTTGTAAGTCCCACTGGCCAAGGGTGCCGGGATATCCTGCCCGGAATCCACAATAAAATCGCCTCCTTCACGCATGCCTGCTGCACCAGCATTGGCCACCGCGTATTTGTGCCCCCAGTCGCCGTTGGTGGGCAGGAAGAGGTACTTGTTGCCCCCGGTCAATTGGAAAATGCCACCAAAAGTGAATTTGTCCAGTCTGGTGAATTTCTGGCTTGGCGTAGGTACGGGGTTATTCCAGCCGCCTTGGGTTGCATCACCAACGATGAACAGGTTGTCGGGCACCGGATACAGCGCGATTGGTTCGGTAGAGTAGGGGCTCACCGTCAGATTGATGGTATTCGAAACCAACTCGGTACTGGGCAAGTACAGTGCTGCTTTTAAACGAATGATCAGGCTGTAATTCCGAGCACTGTCGGCAATCCCCAGGTTGGCCAGCATGCGGTTGAAATCCTTGCCATTCACCAAACTGCTCAACGCATTGGTCACGGTTAAACGTTGGGGTTTGGCGAAGTTTTTCCCCACTGAATCGATCTCCAAAGTGTAGGTCACGTTGTGGCTGGTTTTGGCCCCATCGATTTGGTAATTGGGGTCCGACCAGTTGAAGGTGATCACGTTTTTGGAGGAATCGGAAGGCACCAGGTTAACCCGATTGACCGAACTGGACAAGGTAGGTGCTACCCCGTCTGTGAATACGGAATCGATGTCCTCTTTGCTACAAGAGGCCAGGGCCAGGCCTGCTAGGAAAAATATATGGATGAAACGAAAGTACTTTTTCATGACTGTTTTTTTGATGTTTAGGGAGGTTTAGGAAGGTTGAGGGAGGTTGAGGCTGCCGCAGCAACTTAGACACTTTCTAGTCAAAATCGCTGCGGCAGCCTCAACCTCCCTAAACCATCTCAACCTTTTCAATTATACCCCGGATTCTGCTGCAAATTTGGATTCGTATTGATCTCCGGTGCAGGAATCGGGAAAATGGTACGGAAACTTTCCACCGCACGACCATTTTTCACATTGCCTTTCCAGGGCCAGAGGTAGTCAGCCGTAGTGAATTGGTTGAAACGAATGAGGTCGGTACGGCGTTTGCCTTCCCAATGGAATTCACGGGCACGTTCATCGATGAGGTTAGGCAGGGTCAAGCTACCCAGATCATTGTTATTGTTGCCAAAAGCCCTGCGACGCAGCGCGTTTACATAACCCAGTGCCTCACTCGAACTGCCACCAGTACCACCGCGTACAACGGCTTCAGCATAAATCAGATAG
>JAAFHQ010000358.1 GCA_013298445.1 Chitinophagales bacterium
GCCTTCAGAAGACATCTTTAATCAAGGTAAGGTAGAATTGGGTTTCAACCCCGATGATCTTTCAAAAAATAAAGACCCAAACCTAGCAGAAGGATCATTGAACGAAAAGGGCTTTCAGGATGATGTTTCTGGTGATGATTTGGATGTTCCAGGATCAGAATTAGATGATGAACAGGAAAGTGTGGGTAGTGAGGATGAAGAAAATAACTATTACAGTTTGGGGGGAGATCTCCATAATGACCTGGAGGAAGGACAATGAAAAAGTTGCTTTCGTGAAAAAATCATTTTAAAGTTCAATGTTTAACCATAAGATAAGTGGCGTGTTTAATAAGAAATGGGACAGCATCAACCGATGCTGTCCCATTTCTTATTAAACTTATTGCTAAATTTGAGTAATCGACGCCAATTGGAAGACAATGCATTTTACCTTTTGGGCTTGGGCACCACAAAGACAAACTAAGCAATACAAACTTCAAGCTTTATTGTACCTTGACCAAGCCATCGCTTTAGAACCCGAGTATTTTGTCGCCAATAACCCAAATGATTCCTACCCGACCATGAAACTATTATTTGCGCTGACCATCATTTTTTTGACTTCGGGATTGCAAGCACAAACCAATCCCTATCTGAAGGACTTGAGTGCCTTAAAAACCATCCTGCAAAAAACGCCTTCCTACAAATCACAAATAAAGGGCAAACAATTGGCCCTCTACAATGACCTGTATGATCGCTTGGTTACAGATACGGCAGGCAACGTAAATAGCTACAAATATTTCTATAACCTGGCACAACTGATTTTCCCCTTGAAGGACAATCACCTTGCGTTTTACCAGATTCCTGATGATGAAAATTTCAAAAGCCAGGAGCGTATTGAGCAATTCATCACAACCAAAGAATTCCAGGATTACCCCAAATATGCGGGCAATCTGGATTCCTTAAAATCGGCATTAGCCGCAAAACCCCTTGATTCCGTTGAGGGTATTTATCACTATGGTCAATATTATTCAATTGGATTATTCAAGAGCAGCGACAAGGAATACATCGGCGTGGTGCTAGAGTCAGTAGTGCCCGTATGGCAAAAAGGGCAGCTTGCCATCCATCTTTACGAGTATGCACCAAACTTGTTCAAAGCCATATACGGACACCCGCGAAGCAAACATTTCATGCTTCAGCCAGTTGAAAAATATCAAAATCAGGCCTTGCTTAACTCCTACTTTTATACCTCGTATGGCCAAAATATTTATTCCAAACAATTGGCGCAATTTGATTTTGTCAATCTGCCTAAAAATGGGCCTAAATTTGAGCTAAGACACGTAGCCGACGACATCCAATACCTAACGGTGAGGACTTTTCAAGCCAATCGTCCAAACGCAGAAAAGTCAGCTGTCTTCCTTGATTCGATTAAAAATTCCCTGACCGCAGCCAATCTCATTTTAGACCTTAGAAACAACGAAGGTGGTTCGAAAAAAATGGCTAGTAAATACGTCCAGCTCATCCGGGAATACACCCAAAAAGGCCATGTTTTTATTCTGGTCAACAATGGAACCTTGAGCCAGGCAGAAATACTCACCTTGCGCTTGAAAAAATTTAAAAATACCAGGACTCTTGGGCAAACAACAAAAGGGATGTTGAGCTACGGAAGCAATTACGGGAAACGGGAAAAATTGCCCAGTCAACATTTCGAGATTTATGTAACGGATATGAAAAACCCGGCAAAACTATTGAATTACGAAGACGTCGGGATCAACCCGGATATTTCCCTGGATGAACATTCTAACTGGATTGAACAGGCAATCAAAATCATCGGGAAGTTGTAAAATGTATTTTCTCCCTGTAAATCGAATTTATCCTTGTAATTTATCAGCCTGAAAGAACAGGAAGCTACCCGCCAAAAACTCGGCAAGCAAATGGCTGGTCAAGGGTAAGTTTACATCAATTGTGGCATAAAAAACAACACCAACATGCGAATTCCAACCATTCATGGCTACATCGACAGAAGAATTTTAATCAACTTCAGCGCTGATCCAAGCGCAGTAGAGAAAATTGTTCCCTTTCCGTTTCGGCCAAAAATTTACAAAGGAAGGGCCATCGTTGGAATTTGTTTGATCAGGCTAAAACACATCAAACCCAAAGGGTTTCCAGATTTCATTGGGGTGAATTCGGAGAATGGTGCGCACAGAATTGCGGTAGAGTGGGACGAAAACGGGGTAACAAAAACCGGGGTTTTTATTCCACGCAGGGACACCTCGCTCAAATTAAACGCGCTGGTTGGTGGGCGAATCTTTCCGGGAAAGCACCACTATGCAAAATTCAATGTGGAAGAAAACGACGGGAATTTTCACATCGACTTCAAAAGCTCAGACAACACTGTAACTTCAATCGATGCCACTGAAACAGTGGAATTTAGCGACACTTCCATTTTTGGAACATTAAATAATGCTTCCACTTTTTTTGAAAATGGCGACCTTGGCTACTCGCCGAACAAAAACAAATTTGACGGACTTCGGTTAAAAGCATACAAATGGGAAGTAAAACCGCTTGATGTGTTGAACGTAAAATCCAGTTTTTTCGAAAACGAAGCAATTTTTCCAAAAGGTTCGGTGACCTTTGACAACGCACTCCTAATGACCAATATTGAGCACGAGTGGAAAAGTGAAGCGGGCAAATAGGAACACTTATGTACTGTGTTTGCTTGTATGAATCACAATTCTGAAAAACAGTTTCCAGTATGAATGACCTGCATTTCCTGAAAAAGATATTCAACGAACAAAACTTCAAAAAAGAAGATTTAGAAAAAATTCTAGCCCAATACCAACGGATTGAGTTTGCCAAGCATGACTTTTTAATCGAACAAGGTACTACGGCCAACTATTACTACTTTATGGAGAGTGGTTTTGCCCGGTCTTACGTGATAGATTTGGAAGGGAATGACATCAGTACAAAGTTTTTTAGCACTATGGACATCGTCATCGACTGGCATTCGTATTTTTTAAAAACCAAATGTAGAGAGGATGTTCAGGCAATCACGGCTTGTGTTGCCTGGAAAATCAGTTTTGACAATTTTATGAAACTGTTCAACATAGAGGCATTCAGGGAAGTGGGGCGTACGCGCCTGGTCAACAATTATTTTGAATTAAAAACCCATTCTGTTTCCATCATTGCAGACCCTGCCAAAGAGCGGTATTTGAACCTTTTGAAGTCAAAACCGGATATAGTGCAAAATGTTCCGTTAAAGCAGATTGCTACTTATTTGGGCATTACTGACACCTCCTTGAGCAGAATCAGAAAAGAAATCGCAGACACAAAATGAACAACCTAGCCCAATACTTCGTCCCGCAATGGATTTCAATTGCCTTTCTCCTGGCAATCCCTTTGCCTTTTGTTTTGATCCTGTTTTTTGTGCGTAAAACGGCAAAAAAAGTGCCAAACACCCTGGCCTTTCCCCTGGTGGCTGCATTTTTTGCATTGTACCTGATGTACATCGTTTTTGCAAGTTTTCAAGGATGGTTCAATGAGGTTTTTTTCCCACCCAAAGTTCTTTTGTTGACGACCTTTCCCTACGCCATTTTACTTTTTGGGCTTGTGCTAAACACCAAATCCTACCAAAAAATTTTAGCCCACTCACCTTTGGAAAGCCTGATTCAACTGCACATTTTCCGGTTGATCGGCGTATTCTTTGTACTGCTTGCGCTGCACGACGCCTTGCCCAGGCCATTTGCATTCATCGCTGGTTTTGGGGATGTACTTACCGCATTGAGTAGTGTTTTTGTGGTCAAAGCCATCCAGTTAAAAAAGACTTATGCTAAAATGCTGGCACTCCTTTGGAATGTTTTTGGCACAGTTGACATTCTATTCACCGCAATCGCCGCCAATGTTTTGACCAGGATATCCATTGACACCGGAGCAATGGGTGTGGACACCTTGGCCATATTTCCGTTTTGTATCATTCCAGCCTTTGCCCCTCCCACCATTTTGTTCCTCCACTGGGCCATCTTCAAAAAAATCAAAAATTTTCCCGCCTAATCAGCTTTCTTGTCCTATGGCAAGAATGGGTAATCTGGATAGGCCAATCTTTGTACCATCATTAACGCCAAATGCAAAATCAAGATGGTACAGAAAAAAGAATTCATGCTCTTGTTTCGCTACGAACCAAGCACTGAATACCAGCCCAGCGAAGCTGAAATGAAAGAAATGCACCAACAATGGGGTGCTTTTATTGGCAACATCGCCATTCAGGAAAAACTGGTAAGCACTCACCAGCTCGGCTTTTCAGGCATGAAAATTCTAGCCGATCAATCCGTAAGTGAAGGCATTTATCTGGCCGACAAGCAGACGCTTGCAGGAAACATGATCGTAAGCGCTGCAACGATCAATGAAGCCGTAGAAATGGCCAAAAGTTGTCCCATTCTAGCCATGGGCGGAACGGTTGAAGTAAGAGACATTCAACCCATGTAAAACCATTCACCAATCTATTAATCGCAATTCAAAATGAATAAGAAGATGATTTTCGCAATAATTGGAGCTGCCCTCGCAGCATTTATCGGCTTTGGTATGTTCAAGGCCAATGGTTTGAAGTCCATTCAAATTGTTGAATCAGTTACCATCAAAGGCTCCAAAGAAGAGGTTTTTGAGATGGTGAAATTCCTGAAGAATTTCCCAAAATGGTCGCCATTTTTGGCCGAAGACCCCAGCCAAAAGTATGAGGTAAAAGGAACGGACGGAGCAGTTGGCGCTCAGTATCACTGGGTAGGAAACAAAGGTAAAGATGTCGGTTACCAGGAAATTGTAAAAATTGACGACTACAAGTTTGTAGGTATGCAATGCGATATTCAAAAACCATTTGTAGCCAAACCAACTTTTGACTATTCCTTCACTGAAACCGCAGATGGCATCGTAGTGAAACAGGATTTCAAACTCGAATCAGGCTTGGTTGAGGCATTTTTCATGTGGGCTTTTGGTGCAAAAGCGCAAATGGAAAAAACCAACCAACAAGGTTTGGCCTTGCTGAAAAAAGCAGTGGAAAAGTAGCTAAAATAGGGTTTTTCACACCTGGGGCTGACGTGTTTAAATGAACGTTAGTCCCAAGTGTGTTGTCCAACTAAGAATGATGACGCGTGCACAGGTTTTCGACTTAGCAACAATATTATGAGACGACTCCAACTCCAGTTTTACAACACACCCAGAAAACTTCACTCCACTCTATTTTTTTCGGAACTTCGCAAAGCCCTAGCGCGTTGCCAGTAATGCGCTCAAACAAACTCAAATGCCCAAAGACAAAAGACAAAAACGCGACTTGCATGCCCTCGATAAAGATGGAATGGTGCTATGCAACTCCCGCGACAAAGAAGCGGCCCATCGGGCTGAAACGGAAGGGATTGCTACCGAAGATTGGACAGCAGTAACCTGCCGCAAATGCCTATTGCTGGTCTATAAGCACAACAAGACTTCGCAAGAGCAGAAAGAAAACAACTAAATCAGTCGAATAAATGAATTTTACAAAATTGGTTCCGAACATTTTTTACGTCGACATCCAATCAGGAATCAAGACCTTTGTTGATTGTCTTGAGTTTAAGATTGGTTACAGTGAAATTGAAACCGCATCTCCATTTTGTGTAGTGGAAAAGGATGGGTTACGCGTAAATCTTTTCCAGAATGAAGAACTTGCTAACAAAGACAATCCTGAATTCAGGCTGGTCACAGAGAACATAGAGGAGGTCTACCAAAATGTCTCACTAAAGTTTCCAGAATTACTTCATCCCAATCTTTCCAAAATTACCCTCAGACCCTGGGGCGCAAAAGAGTTTGCAATAATGGATGGTCAAATCGGGATTGTCATTCAACAATGGTGATTGTTTGAGGCGTGTTTAAGAGGAAACTATTACAATCAAACAACAATGGAGCATAACAATACACCAAAATACGATGAAAACTACAGCCAACACCACCCATTTTGCCCCCGAACTACACATTCCTAATGGGACATTCAACATTGATTTTTACCTAAAATTCGGTGCCACAGAACATTTTTGTTTTCGGAACGATGATGGAAGCATTCACGTTGCTGAATTGGAAATCAACGGAGCAATTTTTCATGTACACGAAACCATGCGTGACGCGCTTGAACCAATTAGCGCAAAGGGGGTGACTGCAATTATAGGTTTGTTTGTTCCAAATGTGGAAGAAGTAATGCACAATGCTATTCAGGCGGGCGCAACGGAAATTAACCCTACTACCGACCATGATTATGGTTACCGACAAGGAATGTTCAAAGACCCTTTTGGGCATCTATGGCAAATACAGAAAAAAATATACCCACCGCAGGTAAATTAAAAAAGTATCGTCTAACCCTGCATTAACC
>JAAFHQ010000359.1 GCA_013298445.1 Chitinophagales bacterium
TGTAACACTCCACAGCTTCAACTGTAAAAAAGGGGAACTTATTACTTCTTCTGACAGAATACAGTACCGTTGGCGTTGAACATCACCCGTACATCGGAGCCGCCGCCACCGCTGCTTTTGCGCAGGCGCACGTAATAGCGCTTGCTGCCATCGGCATAAGTGAGTTCTTCAACGTCGTTGTCGTCTTTTACCTTGTAGCCAGAGAATTGAGTCTTAATGGCGTTGGCCACTGCGCTAGGCAGCGCTGCTTCTCCAATGCGTTTGGCTTCAAAAAGGAATTTTTCATTGAGGTCAAATACCAGGTGTACTTCCTTGCTGCCGTTTTTGATGCCCACTTCAATCAAGTATTGATCGTCGCACCAGTCTTCCTTTTCTACCTCGTAAATGGTGTATCCTGCGTATTTGCTGCTCACAAAATTCTTGATGGTCGTCGATACATTTACAGTAGAGTTGCTGTTGTCGTCACTGCCGCCAGAATTGCCGCTACCATTGCTACCTGAGCCGCCATTGTTGCTGTTGTCGTCGGTGCCACCGGAGTTGCCACTGCCTGAACCTGAACCATTGCCAGAGCCGCTACCGCCGGTGTTGTCATCGCTGCTGCTGGAGCTGGTTTTTTGGCAAACCAGGCTGCCATCTGCTCCCAGCATTAAACGCAAATCCTTACCTGCACTGGAACGCAAGCGTACATAGTAACGTTTGCTGCCATCAGGGTAACGCAGTTGTTCGATGGATTTGTCGTCTTTAAAGCTGTAAGTAGGGTATTTGGTTTTCAGGACATTGCTTACGGCTGCGGGAAGGCTAGTTGCACTAATCCGAATCGCGTCGAAGAGAAATTTACCCTTGAGGTCAAACATCAGGTGCAGTTCGTCGCTGCCTTTTTTAACCCCAATTTTTAAAACGTACATGCCATCGCAGAGGTCTTCTTTTTCGGCCTCATAAGCCACATAACCAGGGTATTTACTGGTGATGAACTGCTTGAGGGAGTCGGGAATGGTGGTCAGGCTAATGCTTCCAGAACTGTTGCTGTTGTCATCAGTGCCACCAGAGTTTCCGCTGCCGTTTCCATTGCCGTTGCTGTTGTCGTCATTGCCCGAGCTGTTGTCATCGCCGCTGGAGTTGTCATCACTGCTTTTGCCTTGGCACCACATTTCGCCGGCCTTGGAAAAAGTGATTTTGACGTCGTTGCTCAACTCAATTTTGAAGGCAGCCAGGCCATATTCGTGCTTTACTTCCACTTCTTTGATGCTCACATTGGGGAATTTTTCCTGTAGGTAAGCCTTGATGTTGGCTGGAATTTTGTCAGCAAGGTAGTACTCGCTGCGCTCGTTGTCGTCGCCAACGCTGATTAGTTCGCCTTTGGCGTTGAAGAGAATTTTTTTCTCAACACCCACTTTTTTCAGCTCTACCCCATAAAACAAGGAGCTATCCTGAGTGAAGACATAAACCTCATCGTCTATGGTATAGTCACTGTAATTTTTTTTCAGGTATTCCTGGGCTGCGATAGGCAGTTTATTGAAAGAAGTGCTCGTTTTGCCAGCACAAAAAACGTTGACACTGCCATCCAGTTGGAACAGCTCTTCGGCTGATACAGTTAAGGATTCTTTGGTACAAGAGGACATGCCGATGGCAAGCGCGGTGATGAACCACGCGAAAAAGAACTTTTTCATCGTTTTGATTTTTTTTGGATGTTTGACCGATGTGAAAAAGGTGCCTGGCTCACGGATGAGCCAAGCTAGCCCAGTACATAATCAGTCAATATGAATGCGTTAGAATAAGCGATTTGTTGACAAAACCTGTTTCACCACTGCCCTTTAGCAGGTATACTCCTGGCGGATTGTTGCCCGCATCGATGCTCCACTGCCCGGGACGATGTTGTTGAAGTCGAATGGGAATCACCCGCCCCAGTTGATCGTACAAGGCCCAGTGTTGGATGTCGAGCGGTGTTTCCACCCAGAATTTCCCACGACTAGGGTTGGGACTGATTTTTACCAGCTCCGGGTCCTGTTGTAGGTTTTTGACCCCCACCAGTTTGGGATTATTGGTCACAAAAATGATTAGTGTATCGTGGGCAATAGCAGTTGATTTTAAATTTTGATCAACAAGCAGCACACTATCAATGGTGATGCGCAAGGTATCCACCGGGCGACCAACGATGATGTCTTCGATGACCAGTTTGATTTTACCCATGCGCCCAAATCCAGTGGCGACTTTTTGATTGGTGCGGGTAATGGCGAGTTCCGCTTGTCCGGTATTGCCCGGGTCAACGTAGAGGTCTTTGCTGTCTTCTCCGGTGCCTTCGAACCAGGGGGCCACTTCGTCTTCAAAATTGGTTTGGCGAACCAATCTGTTGGTGTAACCCATCTGTAACGCCAGACCGTAAAAATTAACGGGTTGGCTGGCGTCGCCCAAGTTTACATCAACCAAAATGGTAGAACCAGGTGCGATGATGTTTTGGGCGGTGCTGAGCTTGAGCTGAGGGGCCTGGCCTTTGATACCTTTGGAAAAACCATCACCCCGTACAACCCCGTGGGTCAGGCCAAAATTGGGCTCAATGACATCCTTGCTGTCCTTTTCATCAATTTCACCATCTCCATTGCCATCTGCGTAGGCGTAGTTCAAACCATTGGAAAAAAATTGGGACCAGGCCGTAAAGTTTTGTGCTTGCCAATTTGTATTGGCGTTGCTGCGCACGGGACCCTTGGCGTTGTAGGCCAAACCTACATAAAGCAAATCAACGGCGTTTACTTTACCGCTGTTGTTAGCATCACCAGGCCACATGACTTGTGCCTGGGCACTGAACCCGAGCGTGAGGCTGATGAAGATGCTAAGAATGTATTTCATAGACTGCTTGTTTTTTCGTCTCGTTCAAATCATAGCGTAAAGGTAGGTGCTTATAGTATACATTGTCAAGCTTCCTTAGATTACATTTTTGGTGCTTTGTCGGTGATTTAAGTCAGTGTAACTGGATGGATTTAATTAATTTGTGGTTATATTTACAGGGTTTTTTGTTTTTAATTTATTTTTTTATTTAATTTGAAATTAAAATTTGTCAATTTTTGGAAAAGAAAAAACTCTACCTGAACCTACAAATGTTGAATGCAGAGGAAGTAAAAAAGCTGCGCAGCCTCATCCAGTCGGGCTATTTTCGCCAAAATGAAGCCTGTGAAAAGCTTTTGCTTTACTTATTGAACTTTTGGCCCAACTACCAACAGCCAGATTTGGAGAAGGAGCGGGTTTGGGCACAGCTTTTTCCCGAACAATCTTTTGTAGATAAACAATGGCGTTATTGGTGCAGCGATGCGGTGGGTTTGATCGAGTCATTTTGGACCCTGGAAAAACTCTTTCAATCGGGTGCTTTGGCCGATTTGCTCTTGCACGAAGTGTTGTCCGAAAAAAAACTGGATAAAAACTTCCAGGAAGTCAATCGCCGCCTGGAGGCCCGTTTTGCCAAAGCCCAAGCCCACGATGCATCCTACCTCAAGGAGCGTCTGCATTGGCTGAATACCAACGAACTGGCCTTTCAACGCAGCCGCCAACGCCGCTTCGACCTTACCCTGCAACATTCTTCGGATGGCCTGGATGCTTATTATTTTTTACAAAAGCTACAATATGCCTGTGTGATGCTGGATCGGCAGGCCATTTTGCAAGGGGAATATGATACCGGGATTTCGGAAGCCTGGGTGGAACATTTATTGTCGCGCAATTTTTTTGGTGAGCCACTCATTCAATTGCACTACGTGATTTTGAAAGCCCTCCAGGAAGAGGACAAGGAGGAGCATTTTGCTACCCTGAGGGAAAATATCCTGGCCGAAAGAGGGGAGGGGAGCACCCTGCGTGATGTGTACTTGTTTGCCATCAATTACTGCGCCCGAAAAATCCGCCAAGGCAAAGGGCAGTTCGTACAGGAAGCCTTGAACTTGTACCACCATGGGCTGGAACGAGGTCTGCTGCTGGATGGCAAGGAGATTTCACCCTGGACCTTTACCAACGTGGTGAAACTCTCGCTGCGCCTGCAACAGTTTGCCGAGATTGAACTGTTCATCGAACGGTATGCCGAGCGCCTGCCCAGCGAGCTCCGCGCCGATGCCCTCGCCTTTAACCGCGCCGAATTGTACTACTACACTGGGCGGATTGACGAGGCGCAGAGTTTATTGAATCAGGTGAGCTACTCAGATTTGAATTATTACCTAGGTGCCAGGGTGCTTTTGGCAAAACTCTATTACGAATCTGGCGCGAGCAAATCGCTGCTCTCCCTCCTGGCGGCCTTCACCATTTTTTTGAAGCGCAACCGCCAAATTTCCAGCGCCCTCAAACAGACTTACCTCAATTTTTGTGAACTACTCTTTCAGCTCATCCGCCGCAAACCGGAACAAATGGAGGCGCTGCGGGAAAAGGTGCAGGGGGTACAGTTGTTGACGGATCGGGGCTGGTTGTTGGAGATGTTGGGGAAGAGGTTGAGGGAGGTTGAGGGAAGTTGAGAAGGTTTAGGCTACCGCAGCGACTTTGATAATGTCCTCGTGTATGTCGCTGCGGTAGCCTAAACCTTCTCAACCTCCCTCAACTATCTCAACCTTTCTCAACTTTTTTCTTAGCTTGCATCAAAAAATATCGCCAAGTGGAAAAAACCATCTATCAAGGCAGTTTTACCTGGCTGGACGTTACGCAGCCCACCAAAGAACAGCTATTGGACATTGCTGAGCGGTTCAATCTGCATCCCTACACGGTGCAGGATTGTTTGGAACCAGATCATTTGCCCAAGTTTGAGATAGATGGGAAAGCGCGGTTTATCATTGTGCGCTCCTACAACCCCAAGGAACTGGAAACGCCCCATTCGGTGCAGGATCTGACCAGTAAAATTGCCCTGTTTTATACCGATGACTGTATCATCAGTATCCACCGCTTGCCCCAACCCTACATTGAGGAAATTGTGAATCGTTATTTGGTAAAAGGTCACCATTTAAAACCTTGTGATATGGTGACCCGGGTGATTTGGTATGCGGTTTCTACCTACTCAGGGCCGGCGCAATACCTGGACGATGAGGTGGATAAAATTGAAACCGCCATTTTTGCCCGGCACTCGCGGGGTAAGTTTGAGGAAAAACTGTACCACCTGCGGCGGATGGTGAGTGTAAACAAAAAACTGTTGACTTTAACCGAAAAAGTCATCGCGGAGGTGCACCACGATACCCACTCCAATCCCTTTATCCAAGACTTGAAAGACCTCACCCTGAAACTGCATAGCAACTACGAACAAATCCATGAAGACGTCTCCAACCTCCTGAACATTTACATTTCCATCTCAGCCCACAAGACCAACGAGGTGATGAAGGTACTCACCATTTTTTCGGTCTTTTTTATGCCCTTGACTTTTATCGCGGGTATTTATGGGATGAACTTTAAGTACATGCCAGAATTGGGCCAGGTATGGGGCTACCCGGCGAGCCTGGGGCTAATGCTGGTGATAATTGTGGTGATTTATGTGTGGTTTAAAAGGAAGAAATGGATGTAAAAAGTGATGAATGATAAGTGATGAATGATGAATTGACGGATCATTCATCACTTATCATTCATCACTTATCACTATCAATACCCCGGATTAACCCCCTTCTCCGATCCAACTCATCCTGCGGGATTGGCCAAAGCTCGTGTTTGTTGGCGGTGTATTTGATTCCCTTATCCTGTCTTTCTCTTTTATTGTTGGTTTCGTAAAAATCAGTACCGCCCTGATTGTGTCGTACGAAAGATCCGGTGAGGCCAAAGACCTGGTCTAGCCGCCTGGTGCGCCGCAAGTCAAAGAGGCGATGCCCTTCAAAGGCCAGTTCGGAGCGGCGTTCTTTGTAGATCGCATTGAGTAAGTCGATACCGCTCAAGCCAGTGTTTGGGGTAAGTTTAGCCCGTTGGCGCACCTGCCCCAGGTATTCTGCGGCAATCCCCGTATTGTTGGTATGGTAAGCGGCTTCGGCAGCGATCAGGAGCAGGTCGGCGTAGCGCATAAAGATCACGTTGTTGGGCAATTTAGTGCCTGAGCCACCCAAGCGTTGCTGCGAAGGCGTATACAGTTTTCGACTAAAGCGAGCCGATTTACTCACGTCCGGGCGAGCGTTGAAACGTTTGGTGGTATCACCAGGAACGAGTTGTTGGTGTTTGATGATGGTCCATTTGAGGCGCACACTGTCTTGATCCTGCAGGTAATGTTGCTCCAAGTTGGAAGTTGGGCACAAGTAACCCCAGCCTTTTTCGGCGCGGGTACCACACATGAGCGGGATGGGATTGCCAAAAGCATTGAATGCCCAAACTCCGGTACCGATGCTGAAGATAAACTCCCGGCTATTGACATTACTTGGGTTCCAGAGCTCA
>JAAFHQ010000035.1 GCA_013298445.1 Chitinophagales bacterium
GCCCAAACGCACTTTGCTGGGCTCCGCTGACTGGTCCAGTTTTTGGCTGATTTCATTGTTGAGGTAAGCGTCGGCCAAATTGGGATCGAGGGTGATGGCATTGTCGTAGGCCTCCTGAGCTTGTTGGGCTTGGCCAGCCTTCAATAACAAGCGCGCCTGAATGATCCAGGCTTGTGGTGGTGGCGTATCATGCGATAGAATGTCTTCCATGATGACCATAGCCATGGCACTTTTGCCTTGTTCCAAAAAAGCAGTAGCAAGCCCCATTTGTAGGTTCAAATCTTCTGGGGCCATGCGTAGGGCAGCTTTGTACTCTACTTCTGCTTCTTCAAAACGGCGGTTTTTCAATAGCGCTGAAGCCAGTAGTTTACGCAGTGGCAGGTTGTCGGGTGAAGCTTTTACGGCTTCCAATAAAAAATCAAGATCGTTCAATTCCATTTGCTGGGTATTACATCCATAGTAGCGGGGCAAAATGAATACTTATTTTTTTGTCACGCCAATGCCCCAAATGTAACAATAAAAAAAAAGCAGTTGAGCGAAAACTACTCAACTGCTTTTTACCATTCAAAAAATATAGGTTATCCTTTTATAGCCAATTGTTTCAATTCAGGATGTTTCGAATTGGTTTTGGCTGCTTTGGTCATGTGTTCCAAAGCTTTAGCACTATTGCCCATATCCTGATAGATCAGGGCCAGTTTGCGGTTAACGTCTATGTTTTCAGGGCGGATTTCGTATTCTTTCAGGGCATATTTCAGCGCTTTATTCAAATCACCAACGATGTCGGCGTAAATGCTGGCGTATTCCAGATTCATGTTGTGGCCGTGGGCCTCATCATCTGCCAGCATGGGCCAGATTTCAGCGAGGGTTTTTTTACAAGCTTCATCTTTGCCTTGAGCTTTGTACAACCTGGCGAGTTCCTCATAAAAGCCTACTTCAGGGATGATGTTGGCAGCATCTTTAAACAGCTTTTCAGCTTCTCCGTATTTCTTGCGCTCAACGGCTATTTCGGCCAGGGCAGCAACCGCAAATGGATAGTTAGGGCGTTCCTTTAAAATGGTGTTGTATTCGCCTTCAGCCGCATCGAGGTTGCCGTATTGTTTGTACAAATTACCGAGGGTAAGTCTGGCCCAGCAGGTATGTTCCTGGCCGGGGAAACCAGCGTCTACCGCCATTTTCATGGCCTCAATGGCGCCATCCACATCCCCGTGAATTTCACGTAAGTAGGAAACCCGGGCGTAAGAGCGCAAGTCAGGGCGAATCGAGACCATTTTGTCCGCCATTTTTACTGCCTCGTCATAGTTGCCCAATTCAACATTGGCGTCTACCAATACCCCATAATTTTGGGCGTTGTAGGGGTTGAGGTTCATGGCATCAGTGCCGGTTTTGAGGGCATTTTTGAAGTCGTGTAGGGATAATTGGACACCAGCTTTGGCGGCCATGGCCCGAAACTGGAGGTCTTTTTCCAGTTCTGGTTTTTGCAAAATGTAATCACTCATTTTCAGGGCAGCTGGGTAGTAATGTCCGTGCTCACCGGTGATGCGGGCTTCGTTGACAAATACGTACACCAATTTGAGGGCTGCTTCGTAGTCTTTGGGGTTATCCAGGAGTGCCTGGCGGGAAGTACCGTAGTAGCTTTGGACGTCCGACCATTCCTGGCCGTTTTGGATGGCTTCGTTGCGGTCAAGCAGTAATGGAATGTCTTTGACCGTCAGGGTAGCTGACTCAGTTTGCTTCTTGGCACAAGCAAAAGTGAAAGCAAGGAAAAGGATAAGAATGGAAATGCGGTGCATGGCTTTTTTGTTGAGAAGGTTGAGAAGGTTGAGTGAGGTTGAGAAGGTTGAGGCTGGCCTGGGTCTACATCGCTGCGGTAGCCTAAACCTTCTCAACCTTCCTCAACTTTCTCAACTAGAGTTAATTGACTTTTACAATTTTCACATTCTGCAATACGGCACCATTCTTGTCGATGATCCGTGCGAAGTAGTTGCCTTTGGCCAGGCCTACTGGAAGTTTCGCCTGAATGGCGTTTTCACCTTCGAATACCGTAGTGGAGATGATGCTGTTCAGTTTGCGGCCGTTCAAGTCGTAGAGATCGATTTGAATTTGGTTTTCACCCTGAGACCGTACATTGAAGTTGATCTCGTCCCGTACTGGGTTTGGATAAACCGCTGCTACAACTTTTGGTGCGTTCAGCAAGCTACTTTCCGCAGCTGCGTTAGCAATAGCTGCCGTACTTGGGCTGCTTACTTCAACTCCACCACATTTGCCGTCGCCAGCCCAAGGCAATGCGACGTAAGGGAAGCTCAATCCAAATTTTGCATCGTTTTTCTCTACACCAGTAGTATAAGACAACACATCGATCAAATCCTTACTAACTGGATTTTTTCCGTCAAAATCGTCATACCACAACCCAACGGCGGCCAAAACCACACCAGCTACTGCTTGTAATTCAATCCGGGTAACGTCATCCTCCAAGCGGCGACCATTCGGGAAACCATCCATATTCGGGATGAACTCCAGGCTGCGGTTGCCTTTGTATTTTGGATGCGTCAAACCCATCACTGCTGCTTGAACCAAGCCCAATGAGCTGAAATTTGGATCACTACGGCGGGTAGCAGGTACAGCCATGTTCAAACGCAACATGTCGCCACCGTTGGGGAGGAAGTTGTGGATGAAAGGCTTACCTGGCGCCAGGGGATTGCCACCTTTGCCCGTTGCCAATTGGTAAGGGGGGAGGTTCGGGGCACCCGTGTGAAAGATCGGCCAAAGATCTACAGAGCGAGCCTTCCCTGGGCCAGGAAGCAATAATGTACCAAACACCTTATCATCAAGCGCCGTTCCATTCAGCGCAGGATTCCCTTTAAGTGGATACAAGCCATCTTTGCCATAACCGAAGTCAAATGAACCCAATGACTTGCGCTGGATGCGCAATTGCTTCATCGCTGGAACGGCAGTACCGAACTGAGAATCGTCCATGTACAGTGCCAATTCTGGATTGTAGAAGAAATTGTCCAAGATGGTATCGCTGATTTCAGCGTAAGGGCTGAGTGCGTTCCAATAATCCTTGTAACCAATTGGAATAACCGCTTCGTTGGTCAATGGCATACCGAGGCGAGATACCTGAACCCAATCGCCAGAGTGGGTTTCTTTGCCTTTGGACAAAGTACGGATGGCACGACGGCTGGAAGAAGCCCATACCCCAATCACGTAATCTGGGTCCAAAATGGTCTTTGGCAAATAGAATGCTCCTTTTTTCAACAAAGTGCGAATCGGCACCTGAATGGCAATGGTACTTACATTCAAACACTTAACGCCATCGCGTGCTTTGCCACCCTGACGAGGTAAGTCGCCGAGGTCAAAAACACCCCCCAAGTCTACAAAGAAAGGATCATCGGCTGGGCCGCAAAATACCTTTTCGCCAGTAGAAGAAGTAGTGATGGCATTTTTTACCAAATCACCATAACGGGTATCCAGACCAACTCCGCTGGAGATTGAACGAGTGCCCACATTATTGGGTGGTACTACGCCATTTCTGATCACCATTTGAAAGCTTTTACCTCCATCGATGCTGCGCTCAAGGGTGTAAGTGGCTTTCAGGTTTTGTTTGCCCAAGCGGATGTTGAAGAAAGTGGTAGGATCTTCATTCACCAGTTTGAACGTAAAACGGAAAGTGATCTCATCGCCAGGCTTGGATGCATCGTTGTCGATGTGGATCTCGTAGCGGATGTTTTCACCAAAGTTGTAATAGTTGGGGCCACCTTGTGGCAATTGCAGTGGAATGTAGTTGGCAATGATGGTGATCATGCCAGGTTCATCCGGGCTGCGGAAGGCGTACAAATCGGTGTTGTCCGCCAAGGGGTCGTCCGCAATCAGCGGTGCTTCCCGGTGACTGGAGGCAAACAGCGAGGCGCTGATGGCCAACAGACTTAGACAGAGTATGGTTTTAAAAAAGTTTTTCATGGTTGTGCTTTGTGCTACTTGGTTGTAGCTTGATGATGATTTATAGTCCCACGAATAAATTCGTGGGGTAGGCTTGGTGGTGGCCTCCCACGGATAAATCCGTGGGTTGGCTAGTTTCATGCGGGAATGGAATGCTGTCACACTCACACTTTCACACTCAAACCTAGTTGCTTTCAGTTCCTGCCCAAGGAGCCGCCACGTAAGGGAAGGTCGCCTGGAAGGCTTTGTCGTTTTGCTCTACACCAGTGCTGTAGGTCAAGACGTCCAACAATTGTTTGGTTACTGGGCTGCCGCCAGTTTTGAAGTCATCGTACCACAGACCCACTGCGGCCAGAACGATACCAGAAACTGCTTGCAATTCGATACGGGTTACGTCATCCTCCAAGCGGCGACCATTGGGGAAGCCATCCATGTTGGGGATGAATTGCAGGTTGGCATTGCCAGCGTAAGTAGGATCGGTCAGACCCAAAACTGCGGCTTGAACCAAACCAAGTGGGCTGAAATCTGCACTGTTACGGCTAGTAATAGGCACCGCCATGTTCAAGCGCAGCATATCACCACCGTTGGGCAGGAAGTTGTGGATGAATGGTTTACCAACCGCCAATGGGTTGCCGTTTTTGCCCGTAGCCAATTGGTAAGGTGGCATGTTTGGAGCACCCGTGTGGAAGATTGGCCAAAGGTCAACTGAACGCGCTTTGCCTGGGCCAGGCAACAACAAGGTACCAAACACTGCATCATCCAGAGCGGTACCGGCCAGTGCTGCATTACCTTTCAATCCATAAAGGCCGTCGCGGCCATAGCCGAAGTCAAATGCACCCAGTGATTTGCGTTGGATACGCAGTTTTTTGAAGGCAGGAACTGCTCCACCAAAACGAGAATCATCCATGTACAGGGCCAATTCTGGATTGTAGAAAGACTCATCCAGGGTTACATCAGCCAATTCTTCGTAAGGAGTCAAAGAGTTCCAGTAGTCTTTCATTCCGATTGGAATTACTGCTTCGTTGGTCAGTGGCATACCCAAACGAGATACCTGAATCCATTCACCTTCTTCGGTAGGGGCAGAACCATCTGCTTTCAAGGTACGCATGGTGCGACGGCTTGCTGAAGCCCACACCCCAATCACATAGTCTGCATCCAGAATGTTACGTGGTTCGGCAGGAGCACCCGCCTTGAGCAAAGTGGCAATTGGAACTTGAATTGCAATGCTGTGTACATTGGTCATGCCGATGCCATCGCGGATTTTTTGACCGCCTTGACGTGGCAAGTTGCCAAGGTCAAACACACCGCCCAAATCCACAAAGAAGGGATCGTCAACTGGGCCACAGAACACAGTTTCGCCGGAGCTGCTGGTCATCACTGCTTTCTGCATTAATGCAGCGTAAGTAGTGTTCAAGCCCGCAGCGCCACCAATTGAACGAGGGCCGATGTTGGCGGGTGGCACATAGCCCTCCCTCAACACAACCTGGAAACTTTTGCCACCATCAATGCTGCGTTCCAGCGTGTAAGTGGTTTTGAGGTTTTGTTTACCCAAACGAATGTTGAAGAAGGTAGTAGGGTCTTCATTCACACGTTTGAAGGTAAAGCGGTACACGAGCTCGTCGCCGGGTTTTGAGGCGTCGTTGTCGATGTGGATCTCGTAGCGGATGTTTTCCCCAAAGGTGTTGTAGTTTGGCCCACCGTGAGGCAATTCCGCCGGAATGTAGTTGGCGATAATGGTGATGGTGTTGGGCTTGTCCGGGCTACGGAAAGCGTACACATCCGTGTTATCCGCCAGCGGATCGTTGGCAATCAATGGTGCTTCGCGGTGGCTGGAAGCCTGCGCGAACCACGACGCCAAAACGAATAGAAGTGATAAAATGGAATAACGTCGCATAATAGGTTATGATTAAATGAAAAAACTCAGTTGCGATTTTCCTGGACAAAGCATTGGCTAGTAGCAGTATGGTGTACATATGCCCTGTTGTGAATGCTAAATCGAAGGATGGGAGGTAATTAAGGCAAAAGTGAAAAGCCGGAAGCCGCTGCGGCTTTAACTGCCTTCAATGGTTCTATTGTGGGCTGCGGGTATGGGTACTAAATGAAAAAGGGTGCTGGGTAATGCTGGTTTCATGGTGGTGTTGGTTGTTGTTTCAAAGGTTCGAGAGTAATTACGAGGTGGGTGAGAAATTGGATTGGAGATAGATGGATTTTTTTTGAGATGAAAACCGAAATAAATATAAGTGATTGATAATTTGTTGTTTATAAAATAAATTTTGTTGCTTTGTTTTTGAAAAAAATTATTGCTATTCCTTTTAAAAGGAGCTGAATAGTGCAACTCATTGAATATCCCTTTGTCCTTAAGGGTCTGAATCCAAAACTATGAAAGCATATATTACCTTTACTTTCTTTGTGTTGTGCAGCATTTTGTTGCAAGCTCAAAGCTACCGGGACACCCTCTTCCAACACCATACCCTGAGCCATCCAAAACTCAAAACCTTTGAAATTCACGTAACCAAATCAAGTTCAGCCCAAAAAAGGCCACTCATCCTATATCTCGACGGCTCGGGCACTTATCCCATTTTTTACCAAAATAAAGCTGGGCGGTACTCTACTTCGGTGCCCCTTGATGTTCGGCGTTATTCCAAAGAATATTACGTTGCACTGATCAGCAAACCGGGCACTCCCTTTAAAGATAGTTTACGTTATACCACTTCTGGTCGGGCTTATTACCCAGAAAGCGAGCTGTACAAAACCCTCTACAGCCTGGATTGGCGGGCTGAAGCGGCCTCAGAGGCCATTGATTACTTGCTCAAAAAATTGCCTATTGATCCCGATAAAATCATCGTGATGGGTTACTCCGAAGGTGCTCAAGTGGCACCCAAAGTGGCCGTATTAAATAAAAAAGTAACCCATGTGGTGTCTTTAGTGGGCAATGCTTTAAATCATCTTTTCGATTTTATTCTGGAAGCCAGATTAAAAGCCGAGCGACAACAAATTTCTCCCGAAGAAAGCCAGGCCATCGTGGACTCCTTGTACCGTGAATATGGAAAAATTTACCAGAATCCTCAGGCCATTGATCAATCCTGGTACGGTGCAACCTATTTAAAGTGGAGCAGTTTTAGCAAAACCACTCCACTTGAAAATATGTTAAAACTGGATATCCCCATCTTGTATGTTGCCGGAGGAAAAGACAACAACCAAACCATTCTCGGGATGGACTATGCCAAACTCGAATTTTTAAGGCAGGGCAAAAACAACCTTACCTATAAAGTGTACCCCAGATGCAATCACTTTTTTCAGGAAGAAAACAACGTTGACGGCAACATCAAAAGAGTTGATCGAATTGATGAGGTACATCAGTTTGCGATTGAGTGGATCAATGGTGTTTCAAAGAATTAGCGGGTTTTTAATTATCTGACAAAAGCTCGTTGTAAGTGCAATGGGATTTGCAATCCCTACTTCCGCTTTTGGTGCAATTGCATTAGTTAGGCATTGTGCTTAAACATATTCCTCCTCAAGATCTTCACGTCGAAACCCACGAATCTCAGCCAATAAATCCATTGCCCTCAGCACTGGCGTCCATTCATTGCCTTCAAAAATGAGGCGAAACCATTTTTTGTCGCGATTTTCATACTTGATGTTGAAAAAGAGCCACAAGGCTACAAAGCAGAAACTGGCTGTAATCACGATTTGAATAAACAAGCCGGGGCCAGGTTGAAGCATGTTGGGGTGTACAAAAAAGGTAGTCCAAACGGGAAATTGTAAAAACATTAAGCGAGCGCACCACAAGGTGGAAGCTTTTAGGGCAGCAATCTTTTCCTGGGTTTCCAAAACCGTTCTGCTAATGTCCATTTGCCCAATCAGGATCAATTGGTAGAGGTAAATGCCAATGGCCAACTTGGTCAAAATTACCTGAATTAAGGCCGAAATCAGGAAAAACCAGGTAGCATACGGCCACAAACCAATGATCAATGAATCCACAAATACCACCCAAAGTATCCCTACTACAATGGTGAAAATTTTGGAGGGGCGCATCGATGTCAGGGTCGACTTTATTTTGAGCTGGCTGATGGCTTGGGCGTTTTTGCGCTGAAGCACCAGGCTTTCGTCCAGCTTTTCTTCAAAGCGTTGCCAGAGGGCTTTTAAATCTTTATCTTCCATTGGATTGATTTTGATGTTGTGAAAAACGTTGTTTGAGTTTGTCTTTAATGCGGCCAACTTTGGTGGCTACATTGCTTAATGAAATGCCCAAAATTTCCGCGATTTCCGCATGGCTGCGGTCTTCCAGATACAGCACCATGAGCGCTCGATCCAGCTCTTTTAATTCGCTGATGAATTGCTCGAGGAGGCGAAACTGTTGTTCTTTTTCATTGGAATCTGCCTCTGGGCCCTGTAGTGCGTTTGCGTCGAGTGCTTGTTGTCGGCGTTGCTGCGTCGTTGTTTTGCGGTAGTGAGAAATGGCCACATTCAGGGCAATGCGGTAAATCCAGGTGGAACTTTTGTACTGCGCGTTGTAGCGGGGCAAGGCCTGCCAAATCTGGATCATCATTTCCTGGATCAGGTCTTGTCGTTCTTCCTCCAGCGGACAGTAAGCTCTAGCCACCTTGTACAAAATGCCCCGGTGTTGTTCGATGAGTTCCTGAAAAGCCGCACTGTTTCCTACTCCAGACATAGCACAATCGCTTTACACAACAGCTGACAATAGATGACCCGAATCAATTGCTGTACTTCATCCTGAATGAGTGCTGGATAATTTTTGTAAAAATTGAGCAGGTTCTGTGGTTGCACATTGCTCAACACATCCAGAAGTAGGATAAAGATGCTTAGAAAAAACTTGGGTGTGTACATACTGCGAATGATTTGTGTGAAATGCTTTGATAGATTATTCGCAGCAGGCAGAAAAAATCACAGGTAGGGATATAAAAAAATACAAGCCTCTCGATTTTTCAATTTTTTAAACCCAACTGAGTACAATACCCCACACCCCGGCTTATCTTTAAAATCATTCGTACACCTCCTCAAGCTCGCAACCTATGAAGTACTCAGCATTTGCAACAACCCTATTGTTAGGCATACTCTGTCTGAACTCCTGTTCCAAAGACGCTGTCGTTGACAACCCCGATCCCGACGTTGTCACTGAAGTAGAGCCCCAAACTTACAATTCAGATTGGACCGACCTTAGCCACGGCAACGTTACCCCGGACTATGCCACCGCTTTTCCCCAATCCTCCGTCAATCAAATTGAAATTACCCTGGGAACCGACAAGTGGACAGCCATCCGCAACAACATGAAAGCGATATACGGCTTCGACTTTGGCGCTCGGGCCAATGCGGGTGGAGGCATGGTGAATAGCGAATCGGAATACGTGGATGCAACCCTGAAATTCAACAACAAGACCTGGAAGAATGTCGGTTTCCGCCTGAAAGGCAATTCTACATTAAATCAAGCTTGGGGGCAAGGCAACTACAAATTACCCTTCAGGTTGAATTTCGATAAATTTGAAGACGCCTACCCGGGTATCAAAAACCAACATTTTTATGGCTTTGAGGAGCTTACTTTTTCACCGGGCGCCAAGGATCAATCCCTGATTCGTGAAAAAGTAGCGGCAGATATTTTTCGTTTGGCGGGGGTACCTGCGGCTCAGACCGCTTTTTACCGGGTCTACATCGATTTCGGGGCGGGTTTGAAATATTGTGGGGTGTACACTGCGGTAGAAATTCCAGAAGACAACATGATCAAAAGCCAATATGGCGAGGAAAAAGGGAATGTGTACAAACCCGAGTCGAGACTGTCTACATTCATCCAGTCGGAATTTGAAAAAAAGAACAACGAAGAAACGCCAGACTATTCCGATGTACAAGCCTTCATCACCGCTTTGAACAACGGCTCGCGTACCAGCAACCCCGCTCAATGGCGGAGCAACCTGGAACAAACCTTTAATGTGGATCAATACCTGAAATTCCTGGCCGTAAACAATGCCATCGTCAATTGGGATGCTTACGGGGCCATTGCGCACAACTATTATTTGTACAACCATACGACAAAAAAACTCTGCTGGGTTCCTTGGGACCACAACGAGGCTTTAACGGGTAGTCCAGGCATCTCGGGTTCTTCGGGCACTACAAATGGAATGGGGCGGAATGCAGTGTCCTTGAGCATGAGTGAAGTTGGTAGTACCTGGCCATTGTTGAAATTCGTTGCCGAAGATGCGACCTATATGGCGACTTATAAAACTTACCTCAAATCATTCAAGGACAATGTTTTTACCGAAACAGCCATGAATGCCCTTTTTGACAAATACCACAACCTGATTTCCCCCTTTGTGGTGGGTGCCAATGGTGAGCAAGGCGGTTACACCTATCTTACTAACAGCACTTCTTTTACCAATGCATTGTCCGAGTTAAAAACCCACGTGAGCAATCGCCGGGCTTTGATTGGCACTTATGTACCATGAATCCTATTGTTGAACTCAATTAAACCACCACTATGAAAAAAATGCCCAGCGTCGCGTTGCAAAAAATAAACCCGGAAGTGGTGTTGACCATTACTTTCCTTTTGATGATCTTGATTTTTATTGTAACCTTTTAACTGATAAATGTTTAAGTGTTGTTTCATCGTTTTGTTTCAGGAGGGTCGCTAGGGAATAGCGACCCTTTTTGATTAAACCAACCCATCCATCACCAAGCCATTCCACTTGTCATATTCCGCTTTAATCGCCTGAAATCGATCAGGATTAGGGATAAGCGTTTTTGCATCGGGGATACTTTGGGTCACTTCCTCCAATGACGGAAAAATTTTGGCTCCCAATCCAGCCAAAAGCGCCGCCCCAAAAGCCGAGACATCGGCCATGCCCTTGTGCACGACAGGAATTCCCAACAAATCGGCCAAAGCCTGAACCACAAAGGAATTTTTACTAATTCCGCCATTGATCATCAAGGCTTCAACTTTCAATTGGCTGTCGGCCTCCATGGCGCGGATTACGGCATTGATTTGAAAAACAATACTTTCCAGCGCTGCCCTGACAATGTGGTTTTTATTGCTGCCAAAGGTCAAACCCTGGATGGAAGCTTTGCGGTGCATTTGCCAATAAGGTGCGCCCAAGCCACTAAATGCTGGAATGATGGAAACACCACCATTGTCGCCAACTGCTTCAGCCATGGCAGCAGTTTCATAACTATCTTGAAAAAGGCCCAGTTCATTTTTCAGCCACTCCACTGTCGCCCCACAACTAACGATTGCCCCCTCCAGTGCATAATCAATGCGTTCGCTGGTGCTCCAACAAATGGTTCTGACCATGCCTGAAACGGCTTGTGAAGGCAGCTTGCCCGTGTTCATCAAAATAGAGCAGCCTGTACCAAGCGTAGCTTTGGCATCGCCGGGTTTGAAACAAGCTTCCCCAAATGCAGCAGCGTGGCTGTCCCCAATCATGGCTTGAATAGAGATGGCTTCGGGTAAAAGCCCGGCAAAATCCGTTGCTCCAAAGTATGCCGAAGAAGCCTTGACTTCGGGAAGGTTGAGCCCGGATAACTTAAAGCGTTCCAACAAGCCTCTATCCCATTGTAGGGTGTTGAGATTGAAAAACAAGGTGCGCGAAGCATTGGTATAATCAGTGGCGTACATTTTTCCACCACTAAATTGGTACAAAAGCCAGGTATCTACTGTGCCAAAATAAGCCTCGCCCCGATCTATCGCAGCCTGAATTTTTGGGTCGTTTTCATACAACCAGATCAGTTTGGTGCCTGAAAAATAGGGATCAAGCAAGAGCCCCGTAGTGGTATTTACTTGTTCTTGAATTCCTTCGGCGATCAAGCGTTCACAGATCTGGGTGGAACGTTTACACTGCCAAACTACTGCATTATAAAGCGGCTGACCTTGGGCATCCCAAAGCACAAAGGTCTCCCGCTGGTTGCTGATGCCGCAGGTTTGGATTTGGGATGCATCACCACCTTTAGCAATAAACTCATCCAGGCAAAGTTGGACCGCTTGCAGCACGTTTTGATAAATGCCAAAAGGGTCTTGCTCTACCCAGCCATCGTTGAGGAACAGGGTCTCCAAAGGCGCTACACCTCTGGCCAGGATTTGGCCATTTTGATCAAAAATTAGAGCTTTGGTGCTGCTGGTGCCTTGGTCAATTGCTAAGATGTGTGGCATAATTGAAATTTTGGGTTGAGGAGGTTGAGATGGTTGAGCAGGTTGAGGCTACCGCAGAGACTTAGACAAAGACTTTGTCAAAACCGCTGCGGTAGCCTCAACCTTCTCAACCTCCCTCAACCTTCCTCTACCATTCATTTTTATTCTCCTTTCGAATTGGCCCGATCAATGATCACCGCCAGTAAAATCACCAAACCTTTGACCACTTGCTGCCAGAATGGGGATACATTCAGAAGCACCAGACCATTGTTGAGCACACCGATGATAATGGCACCCAGCACAGTTCCCAGGATGGTTCCCCGACCTCCTGAAAGGGAAGTGCCACCAATGACCACGGCCGCGATGGCGTCCAATTCATACCCAGTTCCCGCATTGGGCTGAGCCGAATCGAGCCGGGCGGTCATCATCAAACCGCCCAGGGCAGCCAGCGCACCGGCCAGACTATACACCATGATTTTGACTTTATTGATTTGGATGCCCGACAACCGGGCTGCATTTTCGTTGCCCCCAATGGCGTAGATGTAGCGCCCCAGGGGCGTTTTGTTGCTGATGAAAATGGCCAGCAGGACAACTAAAAAGCTAATCCAGACGGGCACTGGCACACCGATGAACCAACCTGTGCCGAGTTTGGCGAAGGATGCTCCAAGATTACTAATGGGAAAACCACCCGTCCACAGCATGGTCAAGCCCCGGGCAACCGTAAGCATCGCCAGGGTGGCCACAAAGGGCGGCACTTTAAATGTCGTGATGGCCCAACCATTAAAAAAACCAAGTGCAGCCCCAGCCAAAATGCCGATCAAGCAGGCCCCAAAAAGGGTGAAACCAATGTACAGGTTTTGATCAGGCAGTTCAATCCCCATTTTGAGCAAACCCGCCGTGATGGCACCACAAAGGGCCAATACGGAACCGACCGACAAGTCTATGCCCGCTGTAAGCACAACCAAGGTCATGCCCACCGAAATACAAATGTTGACCGAAATTTGCCGCAACACATTCCAGCCATTGGCCACCGTCAGGAATTTATCCGACAACAAACTGATCACCAAACAGAGCACCAGCAGGGCAATGAGTGATTGTAGCTTGGAAAATTGTTCTTTTTTTATGGCGAGATTCATCGCTTCATGGTTTTAGAAAAGTTTAACCCCACCTGCGGTGGGATTGATCATTTTTTTGCCACAAAGCCACAAAGGCACAAAGACTCAAAGGGGGATATTTTTGCATTCAGCGCTTTTGTGCCTTAGTGTCTTAGTGTCTTTGTGGCTGTTTTTAAAAAGTCCCGCCGCAGGCGGGTTGCTTTATCGGTTTTAGAGCCTGATGGCTGCTTTTAACAAAATTTCTTCACTGGCTTCAGCAATGGGAAAGTTGCCGTTCAGTTGCCCCTCACACAGTACCAAAACCCGGTCGCACACAGCAAAAATTTCGGGTAATTCCGAGGAGATCAGAATGACGCCCAAACCCATTTTGGCAAATTGTCCGATCAACTGGTAAATTTCTGCTTTGGCGTTGACGTCGATGCCCCGAGTGGGTTCATCCAGCAACAAGACCCTTGGCTGAGTAGCCAGGCATTTGGCCAGAATGGCCTTTTGCTGATTGCCACCACTGAGGTCTTGGATCAATTGTTCTGGGCTTGGGGTTTTGATGTTGAGCTCCTTGATGTATTTTACCGCCAAAGCCGTTTCTTTTTTGGCACTTAAAATCCCGTTTTGCAACAACTGAGTCAGGGTCGTGATACTGATGTTTTTTTTGACGCTCAGCAAGGGCAAAATACCGTCCTTTTTGCGGTCTTCACTCACCATGGCCAATCCGGCTTTCACCGCATCGGCAGGGGATTGGATGGATGCTTTTTTGCCTTTAATAAATAACTCAGGCCGATTTTTTTTACTCGTCAAACCAAATATAGTTTCAAACAACTCCGTACGCCCGGCGCCCATCAAGCCAAAAATGCCCAACACCTCACCCTCGTTCAGTGAGAAGGCAATGGGATTTCCACTGCTCTCTTTCGCTCCTTTAAATGGCAATTGCAGATTTTCTACCCGCAAGAGTTCCACTGGATTATCCTGCCGGGATGAGCGATCCAATTGGGGAATGGCTCTGCCGACCATTTTGGCCACCAGTTGTTCGGGATTGACCTGGGCTATTTCGCCTGATTCAATGG
Source organism: Chitinophagales bacterium (assembly GCA_013298445.1). Classification (GTDB taxonomy): domain Bacteria; phylum Bacteroidota; class Bacteroidia; order Chitinophagales; family Saprospiraceae; genus Haliscomenobacter. The sequence continues at coordinate 14,244 of JAAFHQ010000035.1, forward strand.
TTTTGCCATCCCGCAACACGGTGTAGGTATCGGCTATGGCAAATAACTCGTCCATTTTGTGAGAGATGTAAGCGATGGTTTTACCTTCTTTTTTGAGTTCGCCAATGATCTCAAAAAGCACCGCAACCTCAGCGCCACTGATGGCCGAAGTGGGCTCATCCATGATGATCACCTGGGCATTGAGGTGCAAGGCCTTGGCGATTTCGATGAGCTGTTGTTGGCCAACTTTGAGGTCTTTGATCAGGGTATTTGGGTGCAGGTTTAAACGCAATTTTTGCAGCAATTGCTGGGTGACCTGGTGCATTTTAACCCGATCGAGCAGGCCCCAGGGAGTGCACAGTTCCTGCCCCAAAAAAATGTTTTCCCGAATGCTCAGGTAGGGGATGAGGTTGAGTTCCTGATGGATAATGGCAATGCCTTTTTCCTGGGCGTCCCTGGTGTCGCGGAAACGGACCACTTGCTGGTTGAGTTCAATGTCGCCTGCGTAATCGCTGTACACGCCACTCAGGATTTTCATGAGGGTGGACTTGCCTGCTCCATTTTCCCCGATGATGGCGTTTACTTTTCCGGGGTACAAATCCAGTGAGACTTGATCGAGCGCAGTAACCCCGGCGAATTTTTTGGTAATGTTGCGAGCTGATAGCATAGGGTAGGGGCTTTGTGCTATTTGAGGGACAATTGGATGGGCAAAATTTCAAGCTGCCGAACGTTGAGGCGGGCTTGATTCAGTTCCAATGCTCCTATGAATTGTACCCTGTCGCCCAACTTTACCTGTTTGCGGAAAGGGGGAATTACTTCGCTGCGAATGATTCGATTGATTTCGGCGGCAATGCTGTTGATGTCGTTGCTGTTGCTGAAGTTTTTGATGTCGAACAACCCTGCGGCATCCCGAATGGAGTTGCCGTAAATAAATTCAGTGGCCAAGTGGACTACCTGTGCTGGTTCGGTATTGTTCAGCGCGATCAGTACTTCATTTTCCTGGATTTCCGTGACCTTACCTTCTCCTTGTACCAAAAAATTGCGCAAGTTGCCGATGGAAACAGCGTGGGAGTATTTCTCAAAAGTTTCGTCTTTATTTTGACTCAATTTGGACAAGAGTTCGGGTAAATCTATCGCCTGGGGCAGAACCGGAGCCAATTTTTTATCCAAAAAATCTCTGGCATAAGCCTTAGGGTCAAAGGTGGCCGCACGTGATTGATTCACTTCATCCAGAGCCTTGACTTCAATTGAAAAATAGGCCAAGACCAAAATTGCGATGCTGAGCAAGAGGTAACGGTAGCGTTTCATCCACACTTATTTTTTGCCAAAAGCGGCGTAATCATCAATATTATTCAGGGTGACCAATTCCACGGCAACTGGAATTTTTTGGGCAAAATCCCGCTTTCCCCGCAGGTACTCGTCGGCAAATACCGCAGCCATTTGAGCCATGACCTGGGGAAATTGCATCCCCGTAGCAGACACTTTCCCCTCTTTGATGGCGGTAATAACATCGGCTGCACCATCAAAGCCGAAAACCTTGACTTTATCGGCTTTCCCAGCTCCCGCCAGAGCTTGATAAGCACCCATCGCCATGGCGTCGTTGCCACAAAAAACGGCGTCGATATTGGGCTGGGCTTGCAGAAGGGATTCCATCACCTCCAGGGCTTTGTTGCGGTCAAAATCGGCGCTTTGTTGAGCCACCATTTTGAGGGCAGGGTAATTGTCCACTACGCTGTGGAACCCTTTGGAGCGTGCCCAGGTGTTGTTGTCGCCCACCAGGCCCAGGATTTCAACGTAGGTGCCCTTTTTATTGAGTTGTTGCACAAAGTGTTTGGCCACCGCCACGCTGCCCGAATAACTGTCGGATAAAATTTGGGAGACTGCTACAGTATTGGAATTGATCTCGCGATCCATACAAAACACGGGCACTCCCGCGTCTTTGGCCTTTTGGACATTGGCCACACTGCCGTCAGCATCCGTAGGGTTGAACAAAATGGCCTGGAACCCGGACACGATGGCGTTTTCAAAATGATCGGACTCCAGCGCGGTGTTGTTTTGCGAGTCAAAAATTTTGGCTTCGTAGCCCAATTCTTTGGCTTTAGCGGCAGCATTTTCGGCCAAAAACACAAACCAGGGGTTGTTTAAGGTCGAAATGATAATGGCCATTTTTTTCTCCTGGGGAGTTTTTTTTGGCTGACAGGCTGTGGTTGAAAGTCCCAACATTAACATCAGGGCAAAGTGTAGGTGTTTCATAATCCCAAAAGTTTTAAGCCTTCGGCGGCGATACCGGCACCCGTTAAGCCATAGTGTTTGAAGATCTCATTTTGAGAACCAG